>JAYOZO010000037.1:7361-10242 GCA_038154165.1 Thiothrix sp. | reverse complement strand
TCTCTCTGCTATACGGTCATTTAATATGTCTGTTCCCAAATACCAGATTATTTCATGGAATTTCTTCTCAAGAGTTCTTAAAAACTTCTCCAATCGAGTTATATTTTCATCAAACTCTTTTTTCTGCTCTATTTCCTAAATCAGGTCTTTGAAGTTTTCCTAAGTCAAAACGTAACCACATCTCTTCAAGTTGACCAAAAGCAGCGCCACCACATTCCTCTCTCCAAGAGCCATTAAAACAAGGCAATATTAGAACTGCTCTACACATTTGCCCAGAATTTTGGTGTCTATTTAAACCATAATTAGCCCTTATATAAGATTTCTTTGTGTTTGCATACATAATTGCAAGTTTTTCAATCTCGCTAGCTTTAACCCCAGTAACTTTTTCAGCTTCATCTAGAGTATATTTTGGTAGAATTTTTTCTACAAATTCCTCCCAGCCATGAGTTTGCTCATTAAGAAAATCTACATCATGAAGATTATTGTCTACGATAACTTTTATCATCGCATTTGCTAAAAAAGCATCTGTTCCAGGCTTAGGTTGAATATGCCAATCACACATCATAGTAGTTCTAGTTTTTCTTGGGTCAACTACAACTAACTTCATTCCCCTATCTTGAGCTTCTCTAATAAAAGGTATTGAATGAACACCTGTGCTAACTAAGTTAGCTCCCCACAATATCATTAACTCGCATCCGTCTCTTGCTGCTTCACCAACATGCGGACCGTTAGCTAAACCATATGTATATAAGCCTGCCCACATAGCAGCATAAATACATATAGATTGCTCCAGTCTTGCTGCTTCCATTTTATTCCAAAATCTATTATCCATTGTCCAATAACCAAGCATTCCCAAAGTGCCCGAATATGAAAATGGCTGGACTGCTTCACTGCCGTACTCTTTTATTGTTTCTTTAAAATTATTTGTAATTGTTTCAAGAGCTTCGTCCCAAGTTATCCTTTCAAATTTTGCTCCCTGTCCTTTTGGCCCAACTCTTTTATGAGGATATAAAACTCTATTTTCGTTATAAACAAGATCAATATAGTGGTTAACTTTATTGCATAAATAACCTTTTGTGATTGGATGTGACGGATCTCCCTGCACACTCACTGCTTTACCAGTCTTATCATTTCTAGTGACCAACATTGAACAAGTATCTGGACAATCATGAGGGCAACAAACGTGGTGAATAGAATGCCCGTCTGGGGCCTTGATTTTAGGTATATAATTAACAACTGAGCCTGAACTTGAGTAATCTTTTGGTTTAGCAGACATTTCTTCTCCTTAATCCTCTTTATTATAGTATGACAATATTTTTAACATTAAACATAAGTACATATTATCTAATTTAATCATATAATATAATATAAATCTTTAAATCTATATATTAATATAAGTTGTTACACAATTAAATACACAAAATTACACAGAATCTATTTATGCATAATCAAGTTATTTGAGTCTAATTAGTCGAATAGCAAAAAAAATTGAAAAAACTAGTATAAAACAAGGAAATAAGGCATAGATTAAGGGGAAAATTTTACCAGTTATAGGAAAACCAGGTACATAACCAAAAAAGCCTAACAAAGGCAAAGAAAGACCTGTAGCAATAGCAAGTGAAAATTTAGATATAAAATTTGTTATAGAATAATAACTTGCAGCATAAATTTTATTGTTTTTCTCTTTAATAAAATTTGCAATAATAGCAGCAGGTAATGCTAAATTTGCTCCAACAGACATTCCTGAGAACAAACAAACAACAAAAAATCCAATAATATCTCCTGGTTTTAATAAAAAAGCCCATATAAAGGTTATTAGGGCAAAAATCATACTAATAGTCCAAGAATGAATATTAGAAAAATTAAAAGAAATTTTCTGCCATATAGGCATAGAAATAGCACCACTTATAAAGTAAATTACAAGAAAAATACCCAAATAAATTTCTGCAAGCAGGTAATCTCTTACATAAAAAATGATCAACGCTGCAGGAATAGATGAAGCGAAGGTATTAAAAAAGTAAGTAATATAAAAAACCTTAATTTTATTATCTAAGAAAATTAAACTTAACGAAGGTTTTATAAATTTATTAGGCTTGTTTATTTCAGAACATTTGACCCAATTAGTGAATAAAATAAGTGAGATAAATAAAAAAATTAGTAGTAGTAAAAATATAAAGTTATAGTTTTTTTTTTGAAAAACATAAAACAAAATTGTTGGTAAAGCTGATGCTAATAATAAACCAATAAGGCCAATAGCTTCACGAATCAACATTACTTTAGTAGTTTGATTTTTTGAGATATTCCACAATCCACCAAACGCTAAAATATTAATTTGCAATATACTGTACCCGAAAGTACATAGAAAAATACTTAAGCAAAACCATAGAATATAATTTATCGAAAAGATTGGATTGAATATCATCCAAAATCCAGAAACAAGAAAAAAAACACCCGCATAAATTATTTTAATTCTATGAATATAGTAATAGTCACTTAAGTACCCTATTATTGGATCAAATGTAGCGTCAACTAACCTTAAAAATAATAACGATAGGCCTATAATTTCAATATCCAAACCTACAGATAAAGAATAGAAATCAGGAGCATGAAGATATACTGGCAAACTAGCAAATGATAAAGGAAAAGCTATTAATGCATATTTTAATATATTATATTTATTAATATTTTGCATAAATAGAACACTATCATAATATATAATTTAATTGGTGGGGCGTATAGGATTTGAACCTATGACCCTCGGCTTAAAAGGCCGGTGCTCTACCAACTGAGCTAACGCCCCAATAAAGTTGAGATTGTACAGTTGATTATTTATATAACAAGAAATATTTCTTATACAATACATTTATGATTTGCATTATAA
>JAYOZO010000037.1:0-7351 GCA_038154165.1 Thiothrix sp. | reverse complement strand
TTGATAGGCAAATACTGGTATTTTAAATTTGTCTTTAATAGATTTTATAATATCATATATTGTTTCAAACTCTGTTAAATCATAATCAATGTTTAATATGTGTTCAGTAAAGTTACTATAGGTAATATCCCCATCTTCTTCAGAAATAACACCACCACAAAGGTATTTATGGTTATTAATTACGCCAAACATGATTTAATATATTAAATATATATAGTTTCATCATTAAGACCATTTTCTACAAAAGCACTTTTTCTAAAAGAGCAAGAATCACAAATTCCACATGCTTTGCCGTCATCAGTAGCTTGATAGCAAGATATTGTTTTTGTGTAATTTAAGCCCAAAGAGTGACCAATTTTTATGATTTGATGTTTTTTTAAATTAATCAATGGCCTTAATATATTAAATTTATTGTCATTATTTCCCATTTTCGAACCTAAATTAATAGTATTCTCAAATGACTTAAAAAAATCTTCTCTACAATCAGGATAACCTGAATAATCAATAGCATTAGCTCCAATAAAAATATTTGATATAGAAAGCATTTCAGCCCAAGAGCAAGCAATCGATAAAAAAATTATGTTTCTCATGGGAACGTAAGTATCCGGGATAACTTCATTACTATTAATTGGAATATCAATATCACTAGAAGTTAAAGCGGATTTTGTAAATTTTCTAAAATCTATTCTGAAAATTTTGTGATCTTGCGATTTATATAATTTTGAAAAATGTTTTGCAGCAGATATTTCTGCTAAACTTTTTTGACCATAATCAAAAGTAATACAGCTGCATTTATAGCCCTCGTAATTTGCAATTGCTAATGTCGTAACTGAATCCATACCGCCAGACAAAATTACAACAGCTTTTTTTTCATTCTTATTTACCACTACTTTCCCCTGATATCACCCCAAATATATTTATGCAATTGTAATTGAAGAGTAACATTTAAATTATCATTTAGTATCCAGTTAGCTAAACTAGATAACTCAAGAATATTATGTACAGGGGAAAAATAAATATTTTTAAAATCTAATAAGCCATTTTTTCTAATAATTTTTTTTGACCATTCATAATCTTCTTTGTTCCCAATTACAAACTTCAAAACATCAGTTTTTTTTATTTCATTTAGATTAGAGTATAAATTTTTATTTTCCTCATTAGATGATGGCGTTTTTATGTCCATGATTATTTCCAAATATTCTGGGATATTACAAATACTCATTAAACCACTAGTCTCAATTGAAACTTTATATGAGTGATTATTTAACGCCTCAAATAGAGAAGATATATTTTTTTGTGCTAATGGTTCGCCACCGGTAATAGTTACATATTTTGTTTTGTAAAGTTTGATTTCATCTAGTATCTGTCCAATGTCTTTTTTCACACCCTCAGTAAAAGCGTATTCTGTATCACAATATGTACACCTAAAAGGGCATCCTGCTGTTCTTATAAAAATTGTTGGCTTACCAGAATTTTTTGCTTCACCTTGGATTGAATAAAAGATTTCATTAATTGATATGCTATTTTTTATTTCCATTTTTATAAAGTATTATCTTCCTTCGACATCCAAGCTTTTAATTTTTTTTTCAGCAAGTTGCGATAAACTGGTATTTGGATAATCCTTGATAATATTTGAAAAAATAAATCTTGCCTCTTTCCATTTTTTTATTGAATAGTAGCAATAACCAATTTTAAGTCTAGCATCAGCTACTTTTGTACTTGTTGGATAATTTTCTACAACTTTTGCAAAGTTAATCATTGCGTTTTTATAATCACCCAATGCATAAATTGACTCACTAAGCCAGTATTGTGCATTTGATGAATAATTACTTTTTTGGTGTAAAAATAAAAAAGCATTAAAACTATCAATAGCATCTTTATATTTTCTTTCCTTTACAAGTTGAAAAGCTGATCTATATAAGTCAATTTCACTTTTATTCTCATATTGTGAAAGATTTTTTTTAAAATCATTATTAATATATGTTTGAGCTATATCTAATTCGGTTTCTTCTTGAGGAATCGTATTTTTTTCTACTTTTTTTATATCATTAGGCTGTTTTTCTTGATCTTTTTTAACTTTATTATTAAGCAACTGGTCTTTTTTTTCTCCTTTGTTTTCAATATTTATCTTTTGCTGATTAAGTGATTCAATTTTTTTTAATAAATCTTGATAAAGTCTATTTTGCTGTTCCTTCAAATTTGATATTTCATTTTTTAACTGCTGGTTTTCTTCTATTAATAATTGCATTTGCTTAGTTACTATTTCTAATCTTTCATACATCCTTAAAAGTGCATCATTATCTACAGCTTGCAATTTAAAAGCTAAAAAATAAAAAAATAGTAAAAAGATTATTTTAAACAAAGTTATTTACCTGAATTGATAAAAATAATTTCTACTCTTCTATTCAATGAATATGTTTCTTCACTTTTACCTATTACAGCTGGATTTTCTTCTCCGTAACTTACAACTTCTATAGAATTTTTTGACACACCGTTAATTAGCATTATTTCTTTTATTGTTTCTGCTCTTTTTTCTCCTAATGCTAAATTATAAGCTCTAGATCCTCTCTCATCTGCATGACCTTCTATTCTAATAATAGCTTTTTTATTTTTTATCATATAATTTGAATATAATTTAATGATGTTTTTATCTTCTTCTTTATCAACACTATATTGATCATAATCAAAATAAATGGTGTTATTTCCAAGGGTAAAACCTTTTCCCTCAACAGCATTTAAATTAATACTTTCAGCTGCTGTAACTGTATCTGTTTCACCTTCATCTGTTTTCGTAAGCATTGGCTCGGTTGTAACAATAACATCTGGCTCTTTTTGATTAAACATAGTACAGCCAGACACAAAAAAAAGGCAAAAAATAACAAATATTCTTTTTATAAACACGATATTTCTCCGTTAATAATTTAATTAGACCAAACTGGCTCTCTTACGTCTTCGCCCTCTAGCGCTAACTCTTTTCTTATTCTACCATCATTACTGGTTGCTACAAGAATACCTTTATTGATTTTTTTTGAAGCAAAAAGTATCATTTTATTATTAGGTGCAAAGCTTGGAGCCTCATCTAGTTTACCATTAGAAATCACATTAAGATATTTATCCTTTAGAGAAAATATAGCTATTTTATGACCATTACCACTATTATGAACCAAGGAAATATAATTGCCATCTGAGGAAATGTTACTATCCGCATTATAGATGCCATCAAATGTTAAACGTTCAGCATTCCCATTAAAAATATTTTTAATATAAATTTGAGGCTTGCCACTTCTATCTGAAGTAAAAAATAATTGTGAGCTATCAGGGTGCCATTCAGCTTCAGTATCAATACCTATACTATTGGTTATTCTTTTAGAAGTCTTTTCAATTAAATCATAAATAAATATCTCTAGATTACCATTTACAGACGAAGAGTAAGCTAAATATTTTCCATCTGGTGACCAAGCTGGAGCACTTGATGATTTATTATTATTTAAAAGATTAACTCTTTCACCTGTAGCAAGAGTTTGTATGAAAACTTCTGGTCTATTATTTTCAAAAGAAACATACGCAATTTTTTTATTTTCAGGAGACCAGGATGGAGACATTATTTGCTTTGATGATTTATATATTGCAACAGAATTATATCCATCAATATCAGCTACATGAAGTTTATATATTTTTTTATTAGATTTTTCTTCAGTACTTATATAAGCAATTTTTGTGTCAAAGATTCCCTTGATACCAGTTATCTCTTCAAAAACAACATTACTAATAGTATGAGAAATTTTTCTTATATTATTACTATCTTTTAAATTTACTTTATATGAAAAAATAATATTTTTTTTAATAACATTATATAAATTAAATTTTATAAAATCATTCTCATTTTCTGTATATAATTCACCCTTTAAAAAATAATTTGTACCAGCCATAGCCCACAAGGCAAACTGTGTCTTCATGTCTGATAAATTATTTTTAACATTATCAGAATCTAATACATTAAAATATCCTGATCCATATAAATCATTTTGAATAATTTTTTGAAAACTAATTGATTGAAAGTTATTTGTTTTACCAAAAAATTTTATCATAATTGGCAAAGCCCCGATTTCTGCTCTATTTATTTTTATAGTCAATTCTGAGTTTACATTTGAAAATAATAAAAAATTTAACAGTAATAATATTAATAGCTTTTTCATTTATTCAGGCTCCTCAAATTGTAATACAATGTTTTCTTGAAAGATTTCAAAATCTGGCGCAATTGGTAATGGACTAGACTTCCAAACAGCATTTATAAGTGAATCTATATATAATGTATCGCCTTTACATCCATGAATTTTTACACTTGTAACCTTTCCGCTAGGTAACTGGTTTACTATAGCAGTACAAATTTTATCATGCCTAGTGCCGTGAGGTATAAGCCAATTATTCTCTATTTTAGATTTAATTGTTTGTATGTACATTTGCTCAGAATCAGATAGCTTTGCATTTCTTATAGCTTGTAATTTTATTAAATTTTCTATTTCTTGTATTTCCGATAATTCTTTTTCGATCTTTTCTAATTCATAATTTTCTAATTCATACTCTTCTTCTTTTTTAAGTTTTTCTAAAGTTTTTCTCTTTTTATCTTCTTCTTTTCTTTTTTTTTCAGCAGCTAGCTTTTTCTTTTTTATCAATGCTTCACGTTTTTTTGTTTCATCCTCATTCTTTTTTTTTTCTTCAGCTAGCTTTTTCTTTTTCATAAATTCTTCAAGTTCTTTTTTGTTTGCTTATTCAATTTTTCTTTTTTTTTATTTTATAAGTGTTCTTTTTTTTTCAAGGTCTTTTAAGCTAATGCTTGTTAAATTTATATAATTTGTATTAGTATTTTTTTCATTTTTTGCATTAAGTTTTGTATATGCAGATATATTTAAATCTATTAAAAAAATAACGATCAAGTGAGCGATAAAAACTTTTATAAATATAATATTCTTTTTTGTTCTTTTAATCATTAACTGGTAATGTAATTAAGCCAATATTTTCTACTCCGCCTTCATTTAAAATTGATATCAATCTAATAACTTTTTCATATTCAATTTTTTTATCTCCTTTAACATATACCTTATCTATTTTTTTATTTTTATATATTGATTTTATCGTGTCTGCTAAATCTTTTTCTTGTACTTGTTCATTAAAATTATCTTTTTGTATTACTCTTATTTCTCCTTTTGAATTAATTTCAACCATAAGGGGTTCCTCAAATTTGGTTATATCTATATCGTTTCCATTAGTTGATGGTAATTCCACATCAAGACCTTCGTACAGTAGAGGTGTTGTTATCATAAATACAAGAAGAAGTACCAGCATTACATCTATATATGGCACTATGTTGATTTCTGATATCGTACGTTTTTTATTTCTATATTTCATTTCTAACTAGTATGATTGTTAATATCAGTTTTTTCAGGAATATGTGTACGCTGTAAAAGCTCAGTAAGTTCTTGTGAAAAATTTTCGTATCGTAAAATTATCATTGCTATATCATTACTAAATTTATTATATGCTATTACTGCTGGTATAGCGGCTATTAAACCTAATGCAGTTGCTATAAGTGCTTCTGATATTCCTGGTGCAACCAAAGCAATTGTGGTTTGAGAAGTTTGGCTTAATGATTGAAAAGAATTCATAATACCCCACACAGTCCCAAGTAGCCCAATGTAAGGACTTACAGATGCTATTGTAGCTAAGATCTGCAAATCGCTTTCAAGAGTTTCACTTTCAATAGCTATAGCAACCTGCATTGCTCTCAAGGAGGTTTGAGGTATTGAATCTGGAGTAATATCTTTATCATCTCCGTGAAGCATTTCATATTTATTCCATCCAACATAAAATATTTGCTCAATAGGTGTCTTCTGTCTTTTGTCTTTAATTTGCAGGTAATATTTTTGCATATGAATTCCAGACCAAAATTTTTTATTAAAATTTTTCGTATTATTTAAGATATCATTCAATTCTTTTCTTTTTACAAAAATAATAACCCAACTCCAGATTGATAAACCAATAAGAGTAATCATCACCAACTGAACCAATATAGTTGCATTTAATGCTAAATTTAAAAGGCCATTCATTTTACCTCCAATATTTTTTTTATTATTAAACTTGGTATTGGAACAATTTTTAATTTATCATTCACGGAAACAACTTTACAAGTAGAATTTATAATATTTATTTTTTTATTTTCTTCTTTTTTAAAAATTTTTTGATTAAATTTTATTGAAGCTTTTTTTATACTCTCTATAGAAGTATTTACTGTAAGTAAATCGTCTAAATAAGATGGGTGTAAGTATTCAATTGATATACTATGAACTATAAATTTTATGCCAGTTTTCACTTGTAATATATTTTGAGAAACTCCAATATCTCTAAGAAACTCAGTTCTACATCTTTCTGCATATTTTAAGTAATTTGCGTAATAAACAATTCCCCCAGAATCTGTATCCTCATAATAAACTCTTATATCTATATTTTTTGAGAACATTTTATTTATTTAAACGTCCCCTTTTATATAATCATCTAATGACATTACAACTAGTATAGGTTTTCTATCTTGCTTTATAAACAGAATATCAGCATTATCTTGTTCTTTCGCATCATAAATTAATTTAAATCCTCCAGCTCTACTCTTACATTCGCCTAATAATTCTTTAGATGATTCATTTCTTTTTATAATAATGTCTCCTTTAAACCCTTCTTGCAACCCTGACAATGGAATTCTTTTTACGTCGTGAAAACCTGACTTTTTTAATGTATTAACCACTTCTCTTTCAAACCTTTTACCTTTATCTCTTTGCATTTTTGACATTTTTTAAGATCTCCAGTAGTTTTAATTGAAAAAATCAGTCTGCATACTCGACATTAGAATATACATTTTGAACATCGTCCAATTCTTCAAGCGTATCTATAAATTTTAAAAATGATTCTTTAGAATCATTATCAAGTTTTATCTTTGTATCAGCATACATTTCAAGTTCAGCGTTATCAAAAATATAATTTTTTTCTTTTAGTAAATTAGCCATATTCAAATAATCTGATTTATTAGTGTGTATTTCAAGAAAATTTTCTTCCTGAATTATATCTATAGCATTATTTTCTATTGCAAAATCTACTATCTCTTCGACTTTATCTGCATTGTCATAGGTAAAAACTCCTATTTTATTAAATAAATAGGAAACTGATCCTGTGCTTCCCAAATTCCCGGAAAATTTTGAAAAAATATGCCTTATTTCTGCAACGGTTCTATTTTTGTTATCTGTCACACATTCTACAATTATAGCAACGCCTGATGAGCTATAGCCTTCGTATGTAAGCTCTTCGT
>JAYOZO010000036.1:0-10264 GCA_038154165.1 Thiothrix sp. | reverse complement strand
GTGTAAAATTAAACGCTATATGGAAAAAAAGTTTTTCTGGTGAAATTGAAGATAAATATTCTTTTTTAAGTTTATCAATTCATTCTAACAATATCTTTATTCCAACCACTGAAAAAAAGGTTCATATTATAAATTCTGAAACTGGAGACTTAATTAAAACTGTAGATCTTAATTTAGATATTTTTTCTGGTATATCAGCTGATGATAATCTTTTATATTTTGGTTCGAAACAAGATACTGTTACAGCAGTAAAATATTCTGGCATGGAAATTCTTTGGCAAAGAGTTATGTCTAGTGAAGTTATGTCAATTTCAAATGTAGCAAATGAAATAATTTATGTTAGAACAAATGATAGTAAAATTACAGCTATAGATATTAATACAGGAGAGTTTCTTTGGATTCATGCTCAAATTCCAATAGAGCTTTCAATAAGAGGTATAAGTAAACCGTTAGTTGAAGGTGAAAAAGTTTATGTAGGATTTGAGGATGGTAAAATTATATGTTTCGAAGCATTAACTGGAGATGTTTTGTGGGCTGTTCAGCTTGAATCTCAAAAAAAAGAAACAATAATTGATAGACTAAATGATATTGATGGCGCAATGATTTTAAGTGATGGTGTTTTATATGCAATCTCTTATCAAGGAAGTATAGCAGCAATAGATAGTTACTCAGGTCAAATTCTTTGGACTAAACAAGCATCTTCAATATATGGGCTTGCTGAAAGTAAATATAATATTTTTTATATAGATGATGATGGAATCATCAAATGTGTAGATAAATCAACTGGAAGAAAGGTTTGGAATCAGGATAAATTTTATAAGAGAGTATATGGGGCGCCAATATATTATAATGATTATATAATTGTTCAAGACGTGGAAAATTACCTACATATTTTAGATAGTAGCGATGGTTCTATTGTTGGAAGAATTAATATTCAATACCCAATACAAACAAGTTATATCGGTTATGGTTTTTTATATTTACTTGATAAAGATTTTACACTAAAAAAATATGAAATTAGTAGTATTATTAATGAATAAATAGAGCTTGAAAAAATGAATAATATTGTGACACTTGTAGGCAGACCAAATGTTGGTAAGTCTACATTATTTAATAAAATTACTAAAACAAACAATGCAATAGTTGCCGATATACCGGGATATACTCGAGATACACAGCAAGGAATTTGTAACTATAATAATAAAACTTTTTACACTGTTGATACAGCAGGCCTATTTTATAAAGGTGATGAAATTAGTAATATTAGTGAAGCAAATACATATGAAGTTATTAAGGATTCAGACATAATTTTATTTATTGTAGATAGTACTGAAGGGTTAGTTTCAAGTGATATAGAAATTGCAAATAATCTTAGAAAACTTCAAAAAAATATTTTTCTCGTTATAAATAAAGTTGATAAAACTCACAATGATATAGTTATTGGAGAATTTTCTGAATTAGGATTTAGTAATGTTACTCCAATATCTGCAAAGATAGGGACAGGTTTACAAAAATTACTTCAAAAAATTACTGAAAATATTTTAGATGTGGAATATAAGCAAAATCAAGATGATAGGTTAAATTTGGCAATATTAGGCAAACCAAATGTTGGAAAGTCAACATTAGTCAATTCATTTCTCGGTAAAGAAAAGCAAATAACGCAAAATAAACCTGGGACAACAAGGGATTGCATTAAAATTCCTGTAGAAAAATATGGCTATAAATTTAATATTGTTGATACACCAGGTATAAGAAAAAAAAGTAAAACAACAAAATATATCGAGATTATCGGTGTTATTAAAACTTTAAGAACTATAGAGTCTTCAGATGTTGTAATATTACTGATTGATTCAGTTGACGGAATAACTGATCAGGATTTATCGCTGATATCAAGAGTTTTAGACATTGGAAAACCAGCACTTATTGTTCTTAATAAATCAGATGCTATAGATGATTATCAAAAACACTTATTAGATTATGGAATTGATACCAAACTAAGGTTTATAAATCATCTTCCTATACACAGAGTTTCTGCTTTAAAAGGAACAGGACTAAAAAAATTATTAAATAGTGTAATGCAAATATATAAGAATTGTGGTCAATCAATTAATACATCGTTATTAAATAAAATTGTACAAGATGCTGTTTCTCATCATCAACCGCCAGCATATAACGGTAAACGAATAAAAATTAGATTTATACATCAAGGCGGAAATAATCCGATAAGATTTATAGTACATGGAACTTATGTTGATAAGTTATCTAAAGATTATTTAAGATATTTGTCAAGCTATATAAGAAAAAAAATAGAACTTTCTGGGTTTACAATTTTTTTTGAATTTAAAAATAAGTTAAATTAAAAATTATTTATTTTTCATGTGTGACATTCACTGATGTATAAATGCCTCCTCTAACATTAAATTCTGCATTTATATTTATATATTTAGGATTTAGTAAAGTAACTAAGTCATCTAGTATTTGATTTGTTAAATCTTCATGAAAACCGGATTTATTACGATATGATGCAAAATAAAGTTTTAATGATTTTAATTCCACACAAAGTTTATCTGGTATATACTCAATTGAAATATTGGCAAAATCTGGTTGACCAGTTTTTGGGCATAGACTCGTAAATTCAGGTATTTCGAAATTAATTGAATAGTCCCTATCAATTTTTGGATTTTCAAATGTTTCTAATATATTATTACTCATGATTTTAGCATTATATGTAAGTATTATAACAAAACAACTTATTATTACCTTAAGGAAAGATTTTGAGACTAACGAATATAAAAATTTCAGGGTTTAAATCCTTCGTAGATAAAACTGAGCTTACATTATCCACAAAAAGAACAGCAATAATTGGCCCCAATGGATGCGGAAAATCTAACATAATAGATGCAGTCAAATGGGTCTTAGGTGAGACTTCAAAGCATATACGAGGTGATAGTATTGATGATGTTATTTTCAACGGAACAGATACAAGAAAGCCAAATGATTATGCAAACGTAGAGTTGTTGTTTTCTAATACTGAAAATAGAATTGGTGGCCAGTATGCTCAGTATGACGAAATTTCTGTTAAGAGAGAAGTAACAAGAGATGGTACTTCGAAATATTTTTTAAATAACTCTCACTGCAGGAGAAGAGATATACTAGATATCTTTATGGGAACTGGGCTTGGCCCAAAAAGTTATGCAATTATAAACCAAGGCACTGCTTCAAAATTGATAGAATCAAAGCCAGAAGAATTTAGATTATATTTAGAGGAAGTAGCAGGTATTTCAAAATATAGAGAAAGAAAAAGAGAAACAGAAAGTAAAATAAAACATACAAAGGAAAACCTTGACAGGTTGAATGATGTTTTAAGCGAAATAACAAAACAGCTTAAAATATTAGAAAGACAAGCGATACAAGCAGATAAATATAAAAAATTGACTGAAGAAAAAAAAACAATTAAATCGGAAATTTTAGCTATAAGTATTAGAGATTTTCAAGAGAAAATAGAAAACGATAATAAAAAAATTGAAAAAAAAAAAACCAAGCTTGAAAAAAAGCATCTTGAAATTAGTAATATAAATTTAGAAATTAATAAAATAAAAGATGCTTATCAAGAGCAAAGTGAAAAAATGAACAATATTCAAAAAGAATATTATGATGCTTTAAGCGAAGTTGGAAGAACCGAGCAAGCTATTGAATACGAAAAAGATGGCGCAGAAAGAAATAAAGTGCAGTATGAGGATGCACTTAAATCTATTGAAAGACTTACGGATAGATTAAATTTGGATAGCGATCAGTTGGTATTATTGCAAAAACAAATTAAAGAGCAATACATTAAACAGCAAGAACTTGAAAAGCAAAAGTTAATATTAGAATCAGATTCGAACAACATAAAAAATGAAATTACTACTAAAAAAATTTATTTAGAAAAAAATTTAAAAAACTTATATGAATATAATCAAGATATCAAATTAAAAAAAGAAAAACTTAATGATTATGACAATAATATTAAAAGATTAAAAAAAGATATAGCAGAATACTCGAAAACATCAGAGCAAATTTTAACAGAATTAAAAAAAATTGAATCTTATGAACTTGATTTAAAAATAAGAAACTATAAAGATGAAACTAATAAACTTAAAAATTATTTTGACAAAAAAGATAATAGTGACATACGTGATATAGCAAAAAAAATTCAAGATATACTAGAAAGCATTCAAAATATTGTTAAAAATATTCAGGCAAATGAATATGATTTGGCAAAAAAAAATGAACAAATTAAAAAAGATATTGATAATAAAATTAAATCTGAAAAAAATAGACTGGATGAATTCATTGAAAATATAGCTGAAATAAAAAATTTGATAAATATTTCGGACAATAAAATTAAAAATTTTGAAAATACTTGTATGCAAATAAGTATGTCTATTAACGATTTAGAAAAAAGTTTTAATATTATTACTGGCAATTTGGATTCAAATAATATGATTCTTAGAGAAAATGAGCTTAGTATCGAAACAAAAAAGATTCAGATTGTTAATTTAGAAAATAATATAGACACAAATAATAAGGAATTACAGTCAATGACTGGTAATATTAAGATTCTTCAAGATAATTCTAGTGCCCCTGATAGCAAATTAGTTGATTTAGAAAATCAATTAAATGAAAAATTAAAAATACAGAATATCAAAGATACTGAACTAAAATTAATTCGAGCCAAGATATCTGATTTATCTGAAAATATTTCATTGCTTGAAAGTGAAAAATCAGAAAAATTTTTACTAGTGGAAAATTTAAGAAATGAAATTTCTAATGATGAAAAAGATGTTCAAGGTATTATTGGACAAGTAAAAGGTATTAAAGATCAATTGGCTGAGATGGGTGCAGATAATGTATCAATATTAGATGCAGATATAAATTATGATTTGTCTACTTGGAAAAAAAGGGAGAATGATTTATCCGATGTTATAGAAAGAATGGGAGCCATAAACATGGCAGCTATTGATCAATTTAAAGAATATGAAGAAAGAAAATCGTATTTAGTTATGCAAAAAGAAGATTTGCTTGATGCTTTAAAATCTCTTGAAGAAGCAATTAAAAAAATAGATAAAGATACTAAAGAGAGATTTAAAGAAACATTTGATAAAGTTGATCATAAATTACAAGAAATTTTTCCAAAGTTGTTTAATGGCGGTAAAGCATACCTTAAACTTACTGAAAATGACTTATTAAAAACTGGCGTAGAAGTATATGCAAGTCCTCCTGGGAAAAAACTTACATCAATTAACCTTTTATCAGGCGGAGAAAAAGCACTTACAGCACTTTCACTAGTATTTGCTCTTTTTTCACTTAACCCGTCACCATTTTGTATGCTTGATGAAGTTGATGCGCCATTAGATGACGCAAATATAGAAAGATTTTGTAATTTATTTACTGAAATGAGTGAAAAAATTCAATTTATAATTATTACCCACAAAAAAATTACAATGGAATATGTCGAGCAACTAATTGGTGTTACAATGGGCGAAAAGGGAGTTTCAAAATTAGTGAATGTAAGTATGCAGGAACAATCATAATTTATTCAGGTTAATAAAAGTGTACGATAACTATTTTAGAATAATATTGTTAATAGTCGGTATTCTTATTATTATATTTATAATTTATTCTAGTAAAAATAAAAGAAAATATAAAGTTTATAAAACAAAAAATTATGATATAAAAAAAACAATAGATATCAAGACTAAGGAAGATTCAAGTAATAAAAAAGAAATAAATATCAATTTAAAAAGCACAAAAGCTATAAAAAATAATATTTCTATAAGAACAAATAAAGCAAAACAAATGGTTTTATCATTTGAGCCAAATCAAGAAAAAAAATGTATAATTATACACTCTATTGCAAAAAATTATTTTAATATGAAAGAAATATATGAATTTATGAATAAAAATGATTTTTTCTTAAATGACAATGGATACTTCGATAAACTGTATTCAGACAAGTATACAAGTCATATAAAATTTTCTGTTTTAAATTCTCAAAATCCTGGCTATCTAGATAAAGATAAACTAATTAATCCAAGGATAAAAGGTTTAAGTTTTTTTATGCAGTTACCTACGACTTTAGATCCTTTAGAAAATTTTAATGAAATGATAAAAGATGCAAGGTCGTTTTCAAAAAAATACAAAGGTGTTTTAATTGATTCAAATAAAAAAATTATTAATAATAAAATTATTAATCAATTAAAAAATTCTATTACTTAATAATAAAATGAATTCTAAAGAGTTAAAAAAAATTAATAATGAGATTTTGAAATTAAGAGATGAAATTAATGTACTTAATTATCATTACTATGTTTTAGATAATCCCATAAAATCAGATCATGAGTATGATATTTTGTTTGCCAAACTGATAAATTTTGAACAACTATATCCAGAGTTAGTTACAAAAGATTCACCTTCGCAACGAGTGGGAGCTGCTCCACTAAATAAATTTGAATCTATAAGTCATAGACAACAAATGTTTTCTTTAAATAATGTATTTCACTTAAAGGAGTTGTCATTATTTATGGAAAGACTTGAAAAAAAATTATTAATATCTTCTGATAAAATATCTTTTTCAGCAGAACCTAAACTAGATGGCTTAGCTATAAATTTACTTTACAAAAATGGTATTTTAGAAACTGGATCAACAAGAGGAGATGGCCAAATCGGGGAAAATGTAACAAAAAATATAAAGACTATTAAATCTATACCTTTAAAACTAATAGGTATTAAGACTCCAGAAATTGTTGAAGTTAGAGGAGAGATTTTTATTTCAAAAAAAGGATTTGATGAAATTAACAAAAATGAAGCTGAAAAAAAATTTGCTAATGCAAGAAATGCTGCCGCTGGAAGCTTAAGGCAGCTAGATTCGAATATCGCTGCTAAAAGACCTTTGGATGCTTTTTTTTATGCTATAGGAGATTCGTCTGAAGATATAAAAATTAATACTCAATCTGAGCTACTAAAATTACTAACATCTTGGGGGTTTAAGGTCTCTGACCTAAATAGTACAGTAAAAGGTCAAAGCGGATGCGAAAGCTATTATGAAAAAATATACTCTATAAGAGATTCAATCCCATATGAAATTGATGGAATTGTTTATAAAGTTGATAATATCAAGGATCAAAGGAAATTAGGCTATGTTTCACGCGCACCAAGATGGGCTATAGCACATAAATTTCCAGCTGAGGAAAAAATAACAACTGTATATGATGTTAGATTTCAAGTTGGTAGAACAGGTGTTTTAACACCTGTTGCTAGTTTAAAACCAGTAGAAGTAGGAGGTGTAGTTGTAAGTAATGCTACCTTGCATAATATGGATGAAATAAAAAAAAAGGATATCCATATTGGTGATACCGTAAGCATAAGGAGAGCTGGAGACGTAATTCCAGAAGTGATTAAAGTAATAAACAAGGATAAACTTAGAAAAAAGATTTTGCTCCCAAAAACGTGCCCAGAGTGTAATTCAAAGGTTGAAAAAGTTAAAGGCATTGTGTTTGCAAAATGCACTGGTGGTTTAAAGTGCCCTGCACAAAAGAAGGGTGCAATAATACATTATGTTAGTAAGAAAGCAATGGATATCCAAGGTATTGGTGATAAGCTTATTAGTAGATTAGTTGATGAAAAAGTTATTGATAACATATCTGATTTGTATTTTCTTAATAAAGAGAAATTAAAAGATTTTGTTATTAATTCGGCAGTTAGAGAAGACTCAGGAAAGAGGTATGAAATTACTTTAGGTGATAAATCAGTTGAAAATATATTAAGGTCAATAAATGAGAAAATGGAAGTAAAACTATCTAATTTTATTTATGCTTTAGGTATTAATGAAGTAGGAGAGGTTACAGCAAGAAATTTAGCAAATAAATATAAAACCATTAAAAAATTAGAAAATGCAGAGTATGATGATATTTTATCATTAAAAGATATAGGGCCTGTTGTAGCAAAAAATATATATGATTTTTTTAGAAATAAAAGTAATCTTTTAATTATTGATAATATAATTAAAAGTGGTCTAATCTTAAAAAATGAAGAAAAAAATAAGAGTAGGTTATTGAAAGATGAAACTTACGTAATAACAGGTAAGTTGAAAAATATTTCTAGACAAAAATTAATAGATTATATAAGTGATAATGGTGGGAATGTTTCTAATACTGTTTCAAAAAAAACATTTGCATTAATAACAGGTTCTGAGCCAGGGTCAAAACTTGAAAAAGCAAAAAAATTAGGTATTAAAATTATTACTGATGAAGAATTTTTAAAAAATATTACGTGATGTCAAATATAATTCATAAAACTGCGTTGATTGATAGTAAAGCCAATATTGGAAATAATGTTTCGATTGGAGCTTATTCAATTATTGGGCCAAACGTTTCTATAGGCGATAGTACTTCAATAGAGTCACATTGTGTTATTTATGGTAATACAGAAATTGGTGAAAATAATAAGATATTTGATCATGTTGTAATCGGAGCAGATCCACAGGACTTAAGTTTTGATACAAGCATAAGCTCTTTTGTGAAAATTCATAACAATAATATTATTAGAGAATATGTTTCTATTCATAGATCTACTAACGATATAAAACCTACAACTATATTTAACAATACTATGATTATGGCAAATTCACACGTAGGCCACGATTGTGTTTTGGGTAATAATGTAATAATAACTAATGCTACATTACTCGCTGGTAAGGTAATGATTGAAGATTATGCAGTTTTGGGTGGTAATAGCTTGATTCATCAGCACGTAAGAATTGGAAAATTATCAATGGTATCTGGCGGTGCAAGAATTACAAAAGATGTTATACCTTTTATGTTAATAGGCAGGAATCCAGTAAAGCATTATTGTCTGAATAAAGTTGGAATTAAAAGGTATGGAATTAGCGATAGGGATTATGAAACTTTATCAAAAGCATTTAGGATGTTAAAAAAGGGAGAGGATATAGCTTTATTAAAAGAAAAAACCAAAGACTTGCAATATTTAATAAGTTGGTTTAGTGTAAAAAGTGAAAGGGGTCACCATACATTTATTTAAATTTTGGAAATAGAAAATGTTAGTTGTAATATCACCAGCAAAAAAACTTAATGAAAATTGTGATCAAAGTATAATGTCTGGTTATACCAAGCCTTCATTCCTTGATGACTCAAAAAAAATAGTTAGTACTTTAAGAAAATATTCAGTTGAGAAATTATCTTCACTTATGAATATTAGTGAAAAAATTTCAATTTTAAATTATGAAAGATATATTAAATGGTCTCTACCATTTAATGATAAAAATTCTCATCCTGCAATATTACTATTTCAAGGTGATGTGTACAAAGGTATATCTGTAAAAGATTTTAATACTGAAGATTTTTTATTTGCACAAAAATCTCTAAGAATATTATCTGGATTATACGGAATTTTAAAACCTTTGGATCTAATTCAACCGTATAGGCTAGAAATGGGCACCCAGATTAAAATTGGAAAACATAATGATTTGTATGATTTCTGGGGTGATGAAATCACAAAAAAAATAAATAATGATAGCAATAGTGACTATTTAATAAATTTAGCTTCAGTTGAGTATTTTAAATCAATAAATACTGATTGTTTAAAGTCTAAGTTAATTAATATTATTTTTAAAGAAAAAAGGGATAATGGATATAAAATAATTGCTATTAATGCAAAAAAGGCAAGAGGTTTGATGAGTCGATATATTATAAAAAATAAAATTACTGATCCGCAAAATTTGAAAAAATTTAGTTTAGAAGGTTATAAATATAATAAAACTTTATCTTCTAATAATGACTGGGTCTTTACAAGGTAATATTTTGCATATACATATCCTAGGAATTTGCGGAACCTTTATGGCAAGTCTTGCTGGAATAGCAACTGAAAAAGGCATTAAGGTAACTGGCCAGGACAAAGCCTATTACCAACCAATGAGTAACCAACTTCAAGACCTTGATATTAAAGAAAATCTAACAGAAGAAATAATTGATGACCTAAAGAATTGTGATTCAGTTATCATTGGTAATGCATTATCACGTGGAGATAAATCTGTCGAATATTTTTTAAAAAATAATTTATCTTTTTTTTCTGGTCCTGAGTGGATTAGAAATAATATTCTGCAAGATAAATTTGTTTTTGTAGTAGCTGGTACTCACGGAAAAACAACAACAACAGCAATGTTAATAGAAATTTTAAATCGCTGCGGGTTTAACCCATCGTATTTAGT
>JAYOZO010000035.1:2774-10776 GCA_038154165.1 Thiothrix sp. | reverse complement strand
TCCATTTACAGTACCATCTAAGAACTTGGTTCGATCTAAAAATGACGCCTTTTTAATTAATGATATTTGTTTTAAATCTAGAATTTTATTTTCATCAAAATCAATTTCTATTTTTTTTAATAAATATTTTTCTTCAAAAGATGATTTTAAATCTGAAAAAATTTTTAAAGAATTTAAATTTATTTTTTGAAGATCAATAAATATATCAGGTTTATCAATATTTATTTTAATTCCGAACGAAAATAAGTCTAAAGAAATCTTAGCTTCTTTAAAATTTACTTTTGAATTAGGAATATTTTTCTCAATTTGTTTTGAGATTTTATTATTAAATTTATCTGTTGAGATTCCGTATGATAATAATGCTACTGTTACAAATATTAAAAAAATTAAAATTGAAAGTATTTTAAAAAAGTTTTTCATCTATTTTATTTTTATTAAAGCCGATTCTAAAAATTCAGCAATTTCGCCATTTAAGACATCCTCAGGATTTGTACTTTCAACATGAGTCCTGTTGTCTTTTACAAGCTGATAAGGTTGCAAAACATAAGATCTAATTTGGTGGCCCCAGCCAATATCGGTTTTATTATCTTCTTCTGATTGGGCAGATTCCTCTCTTTTTTTAAGTTCAAGTTCATATAACCTTGATTTTAACATTTTCATTGCTGTTTCTTTATTTTTATGTTGCGATCTTTCATTTTGACATTGAACAACAATTTTAGTTGGTAAATGTGTTATTCTTACGGCGCTATCAGTTGTATTTACATGCTGACCTCCTGCTCCGCTTGAACGATAAGTATCAATTCTTAAATCCTTTTCTTTAATATCAATTTCAATTTTTTCATCAATGACAGGATAAACCCAAACACTTGCAAAACTAGTATGTCTTCTTTTATTTGAGTCAAATGGCGATATTCGAACTAATCGATGAACACCACTTTCATTTTTTAAGTAACCAAAAGAGTTCAAACCTAAAATTTTAATAGTTGAGGATTTAATGCCTGCCTCTTCTCCTTTGCTCTCACTAATTAATTCACATGATCTATTAGTTTTTTCTGACCATTTTAAGTACATTTTCCTAATCATATCAGCCCAATCCTGACTTTCTGTTCCACCTGCACCAGCATGAACCTCAAGATAACAATCAAATTTATCAGCATCACCTGATAAATAGCAATTCGCCTCAAGTGATTTAATTTTATTTGATAATTGATTTAAATTTTTTTTGAATTCAAAGTAAAGCCCATCATCAAATTCTTTTTCTAAAGATGGAATGAACTCTTTTAAATCTTTATAAATTTTTTTATTTTTCTTAAATTGATTTATAATTTTTTCAATTGAACTTTTTTCTTTTAATATCTCTTGAGCTTTTTTATTATTATCCCAAAAATCTTTTTCAGTAACTTTAATATCTAATTCTTTTAACCTGTCTTCAAACAAATTTTTGTCAAAGATACCCCCGTATATTTTTAAGTGAGCTTTCTAATTTCAATAATAAATTTTTTTCTTCTAACATTAGTAATTCTTATTAATTTGATCTGAATTATAGCTATCTATATTTGTATTAATTTTAAAGCTTTCATTGATCGTGTTTTTTTGATTTTTGAAAACTTTTTTTCCGGAATTTGCATTAATTTTTGCAAATTTAATAGTTTCAGGTGGTTTAAAAAAAGGAATAAAATTGTTTGGTTTAATTTTTTTCATAATATCATAAAAAACTGGTAATGCAGCACGTGATCCAGTTTCTTTTTTTCCAAGTGTAGATGGTTCATCAAACCCAATGTAAACACCAACTAATAATTCTGGAGTAAAACCAATAAACCACGCATCTAAATTTTCATTTGTAGTACCAGTTTTTCCTGCAAGCTCAAGATTGAGGCGTTTTAATTTTTTACCCGTTCCTCTTTCTATCACTCCTTTTAAAATATTTACCATTTGGTAAGAAACATCTTCATTAAAAACCCTTTCATATCTATTTTCAATGGATGGTGGTTTTTCTTTTATAAATTGATCCTGGCACCCAAAACAAAATAATTTTTGATTTTTATAAATAGTTTTTCCGTTCCTATCTTGAATTAAATCAATCAAACTTGGTTCCAATTTCCTACCTCCGTTCACAAAAGATCCATAAGCTGAGGTAATTTGCAGAAGTGTTGTCTCACCTGATCCTAGAGAGGATGATAAGATATTTCCAATATTTTTATAAATATCTAATTCCTTGGCTTTTTTATTAATTTTTTCTAATCCAACATTATTAGCTATTCTTACTGTCATAAGATTGTTTGACTTTTCTATTCCATGCCTAAAAAGTTGTTTTCCATAAAATCGGCCAGAGTAATTTTTTGGTTTCCATTTATACTCACCTTTATTTTGATAAATTACAAAAGGTGCATCTAGAACTATAGAGTTAGGTTTATAATTATATTCTAAAGCAGTTGCATAAACAAAAGGTTTAAAAGCTGAACCAGGTTGTCTCTGGGCTTGTGTAGCTCTATTAAATTGATTCAAGTTAAAATCAAATCCACCTGATAATGCCAAAACTCTTCCGCTCCAAGGATTCAACACTACTACTGCCCCATTCGCTTTTGGTATTTGTTCTAAAGACCATAAATTAGATTTCTTTAATTTTTTTACATAAATCACATCACCAACATTAAAGACATCTTTTGCAGATTTTGGAAAACCTTCATGCAAATCCTGGGTAATTCTTTTTTTTGCCCATTTAATATTTTCAAACAAAATAACACCTTCTTGATTATTATCTGTAATAATATTTGCTTTATCTAAATCTACTTTTTCAATTAAAGCTAATTTAAAATCTTTAGATTTGTTAAATTGATTTTTTTTTAATTTTAAAAATTTATCTCTAGAATAATCTTTAAATAGAGCGCCAGTCCAACCATGTCTTTTAGAATATAAAATTAAATTTTTATTTAAAGCATCACTTGCTATTTTTTGTATATTTTTATTAAGAGAGGTTTTAACAAAAAAACCTTGTCTGTATAAATTTTTCTCACCATACTGGTCAATTAGATTCTTTCTTACCTCTTCAACAAAAAAGGCTGGAGACGTATCGATATTTAAATTTCTTTTTTTTAAATTTATTACTTCATTTAATGATTGGTTTAATTCCTCTTTTGATATGAACTTATTTTCATACATTCGATTTAGAACCCAATCTTTTCTTCCTTTTACAGTTTTAAAATTTCTATAAGGATTGTATTTACTTGGTGCTTTTGGTAGAGCCGCAAGTAAAGCAGCTTCCGCATTATTAATATCTTTTATTGATTTATCAAAATATGTCATACTTGCTGAAGCAATTCCGTATGATCTTTCTCCTAAATAAATTTCATTCAAATAAAGTTCTAATATTCTTTTTTTTGATAAAGCTTTTTCAATTCTAAAAGCTAATATTGCTTCTTTTACTTTTCTTGCTAATGATACATCTGAAGTTAATAAGAAATTCTTCGCAACTTGTTGTGTTATAGTTGAAGCGCCTTCGAGTCTATCACCTGAAATAATATTTTGAATATTTTTTATAATTGCTCTTGTAATTCCAATCGCATCTATACCTGGGTGTTCGTAAAAATTTTTATCTTCAGCTGATAGAAAAGCATTTATTACTTGTTTTGGTACTTGTTCTATATCTACAAAAGAGCGTTTTTCCCTAGAAAAATCAGCAATTACATCTCCATCTATATCATATACTTTTGTTGATACTGCAGGCTTGTAAGTCTTTAAAAAACTAAAATCTGGCAAGTCACTTGAAAAATACCAAAATAAGGAAAAGATTAAAAAAAGACCCAAAAATGAAAAGATCAAAAAAAGTGCAATTATTTTATTTAAATATTTTGTCATTAATTCGTTTCAATTATTATTTAAATGATATAAATATGGCAATTATAGATATGAATAAAGATTTTTTCAAAAAAACTGTGCAAATAAATTCAAAATTAAAGAAAGACTTACTATGGACAAAAAAATTCTTATTGATGCTTCACAAACAAAACAAACTAGAGTTGCTATTACAGACAATGGATACATTGATGGTTACGAGTTTGAAAACATCGACAAAAAGCAGCTAAAAGGAAATATATATCTTGGAAAAATAAGCAGAATTGAGCCGTCACTTCAAGCTGCTTTCGTAGATTTTGGTAATGAGCGTCATGGTTTTTTAGCTTTTAATGACATTCAATCAGATTACTATCAACTTCCTCAAAGTGACAAAGATGCGCTTAAACAAGAAGAAGAAGATATAAGAGAAGAACTGAATAAAGCTACAGAAAACATAGATGAAAATCATATTGATAATCAAGCAGAAATTCAAAATGAAATGGATGTTGAAAGTGAAACCGTCAACTCTGACAATGTAAACGAAAACTTTGAAGTTGTTAAAGAAAACCAAAATAATAGTGAAAACCAGTTTGAGAATAATATTGAAAAAATTAAAAGCAAAAGAAAGAAAAGGTATAGAATTCAAGAGGTCATTAAACCTGGTCAAGTCATCTTAATACAGATTGTCAAAGAAGAGAGAGGTAAAAAAGGAGCTGCCTTAACAACATATATCTCTTTAGCAGGTAAATACATTGTACTCATGCCAAACACTGCAAAAGGTGGTGGAATATCAAGGAAAATTTTTAATTCACAAGACAGAAGGCATATCAGAGAAATTATAAATTCTCTAGAAATACCCAAATCAATGGGATTAATTGTAAGAACTGCTGGAGCAAAAAAAACTCAAAATGATATTAAAAATGATTTAGAAGTTCTAATTAATATTTGGGATAAAATTAAATATAAAACTCTAAACTCAAATGCTCCCAACTTAATTCATGAAGAAGGAGATTTAATTTATAGATCAATTAGAGATTTTTTAACGAATGATACTGAAGAAATTATCATAGATGGAAATGATGCTTATGATAAAGCTATAAATTATGCAGATTTAATAGCTAAAGATTCTGTAAAAAAAATTAAAAAACATAAAAACAAAATCCCGCTTTTTCACTCAACTGGAATTGAAAAACATTTAAATAAAATTTATGATTTAAAAGTTACCCTAAAATCTGGAGGATATTTAATCATTAGTCCTACAGAAGCTTTGGTAGCAGTTGATGTTAACTCAGGAAAATCTACAAAAGAAAGAAATATCGAAAAAACCGCCTTAGCAACAAATATTGAAGCAGCAGAGGAAATAGCAAGACAATCAAAACTTAGAGATTTAGCAGGTTTAATAGTTATTGATTTTATAGATATGGAAAATTATTCAAACAGAAGATTAGTAGAAAGAAAATTAAAAGAGTCATTAAGATCTGACAGGGCAAGAACTCAAGTTGGTAGAATTAGTAATTTTGGTCTGCTTGAAATGACAAGACAAAGATTAAGGGAGAGTTATGTAAAATGGGAAACAGTTTTGTCAAAAGAGTCATTTTGTGAAAAAATTTTAAGAAAAGTTGAAGAAAAAATATTTGATATTCCCAAAGTAAAAAAAGTTGAAATAGAATTATCACCGAAAACTATATTATTCATAAAAGAAAATATGTCAGAAGAAATCAATTTCTTTGAAAAAAAATTTAAATTCAAATCATCATTTATAAAAAATGAAAATTTACTATCTAGAGAGTTTAAAGTTAATTTTCTTAATAATAAAAACAAAATACTTGACGTTTTTTCCGAAATTTCAATTCAAATTAAAAGTGAAGATGAAAAAGTAAATACAAAAAAAAACAAATCAATAAAAAATAGGAAAAAATTTATTAAAAGAAAAACTAAAAAAAAATAAATATTATCTAATTTTTCTTTTATGTGTTGTTGAATTTTTAGCCACTATAGATCTTTCCATTATTCCAGATAGGTAAGATTTTCTACCAGATTCCACTGCTAATTTCATAGCCTCTGCCATAAGAATTGGTTTTTTTGATTTAGCAATTGCAGTATTTACAAGTACACCATCACAGCCAAGCTCCATTGCCATACTGGCATCCGAAGCACAACCTATACCAGCGTCTACAATCACAGGAATTCGCGATCTCTGTTTAATTAATCTAATGTTGTTTTTATTTGGAATACCATGACCAGATCCGATTAATGAACCTAGCGGCATTACAGCAACAACTCCTAATTCTTCAAGTTGTTTACATGCTATAGGGTCATCTGAGCAATATACCATTACATCAAAATTTTCTTTAATTAAAATTTTTGCGCATTTTAAAGTTTCTTTCATATTTGGATATAAAGTTTCCTCGTCTCCTAAAACTTCAAGTTTAATTAAGTTCCAACCACCACTATCTCTTGCAAGTCTCAAGACTCTTAATGCATCCTCGGCATTAAAACAGCCAGCAGTATTAGGCAGGTATCTAATTTTTTTTGGATTAATATAATCCATTAACAAAGGTTCTTTTTTATTTGTTATATTAACTCTCCGAACAGCAACCGTAACCATATCGGCTCCGGATGCTTTAACAGCTTTGGCAGTTTCAGAAAAATTTTTATATTTTCCAGTTCCTACAATTAATCTAGATTTAAATTTATACTTACCTACTTTAAATATATCTTTCATTAACCACCGCCTATAAATGTTACCACTTCAACTTTGTCTTTATTTTTAAACTTAAAATATCTATATTTTTCTTTTGGAATAACAACTTTATTAACCTCAATTGCTACTTTTGATGATTTAACGTTAATTTTCTTTAAAAGCTTAGAGATTGTATCTTTTTTGTTGATCTGAAATTTTTTGCCATTTAAAACAATATGCATTATTAAGTCTTAATATTTTTCAATTAGCAAAATGTCAAAAAAAATAGAAATCATAAATGGACCAAATATAAATCTTTTAGGTAAAAGAGAGCCTGAAATTTATGGAAACTTAACGCTTGAGGATATCAATAAGAAAATTAAAGAACATGCAACTAAACTTGAATTAAATGTATCATTTTTTCAATCTAATATTGAAGGTGAAATTGTAAATAAAATTCAAGAATGTCAAAAAAGTGATGGATTAATTATTAACGCTGCAGCTTTTACACATACATCTGTTGCTATCCTTGATGCGCTTAAAAGTTTAGATATACCTAAAATAGAAGTCCATATATCAAATATTTACAAACGAGAAGAGTTCAGGCATAAGTCATTAATTAGTCAAACTATGAACGGTGTAATCTGTGGCTTTGGGATTAATAGCTACAAATTAGCATTAGAAGGAATAAAAAATATTTTTGATGAAAATCAATAAAGAAAAAATTAAAGAGCTGGTCAAAATATTAGATGAACTTAATCTTACAGAATTAAGTTATTCAGATGGGAAAGAAAGTATTAAGGTTGGTAAAGGTGCGGTTATAACGCCTAATGTAACTACTCACGATTCAACAGAAGAGTTACCAGTAAAATCTAAAGTAAAGTTTGATGGTGTGAAAAGCCCTATGGTAGGAACTGCATATTTAGCACCTGAACCTGGAGCTAAGCCTTTTGTTTCTATTGGTGCTAAAGTGAAAAAAGGAGATACTGTTTTAATCATTGAAGCAATGAAAACAATGAACCATATTCCATCAACTAAAGACGGTATTGTTGAAGAGATATGTGTGAATGACGGAGAGTCTGTTGAGTTTGATCAAGAATTAATCAAAATTAAATGATAAAAAAAATACTCATCGCAAACCGCGGTGAAATTGCTGTAAGAGTAATTAGGGCTTGCAAAGAATTAGATATAAAAAGTGTCGCGGTGTACTCTTCTGCAGATAAAGATGCAATGCATGTCCAACTTGCTGATGAAAGTGTCTGTATTGGTCCTCCAAAGGCAAGTGACAGTTATCTTAATATCCCTAGTCTATTGTCTGCTTATGAATTAACAGGTGCCGACTCTATTCATCCTGGATATGGATTTTTATCAGAGAACTATGAATTCGCTAAGATTTTAGAAGATCATAAAATAAATTTTATTGGACCATCTTCAAATTTAATTAAAAAAATGGGAGATAAAATTGAAGCAAAAAAAATAGCAAAGGAA
>JAYOZO010000035.1:760-2764 GCA_038154165.1 Thiothrix sp. | reverse complement strand
CTATCAAAGGTTCGGACAAAGGTATTACTAATATTGATGAGGCTAAAAAAATAGCTGAGAATATTGGATATCCAGTTCTTATAAAGGCTGCTGGTGGCGGTGGTGGAAAAGGAATGAAAATTGTTTATGAAGCTAAAGATTTAGAAAAAAATGTAATTGATGCAAAAAGTGAAGCAAAAAAGTTTTTTAATAATGATGAAGTTTTTATAGAAAAATTTTTTGAAAATCCTAGACATATTGAAGTCCAAATTTTATCTGATGGAAAAAAAGTTATTCATCTTGGTGAAAGAGATTGTACAGTTCAAAGAAGATACCAAAAATTGATTGAAGAAAGTCCCAGTCCAGTTTTAAACCACGAAGAAAGAAATAAACTACTTAATAATTCTGTTAATAGTATTTCAAAACTAGAGTACAAAGGCGCTGGAACTCTAGAGTTTATTTATGAAAAAGGAGAATTTTTTTTTCTAGAGATGAATACAAGATTGCAAGTTGAACATCCAGTTTCGGAAGCTGTTTCAGGTATAGATTTAGTAAAAAGGCAAATCGAAATTGCATCAACAAATAACCTAGATTTAGAACAGTCCAACATTAATTTCACAGGTCACGCAATTGAATGCAGGATAAATGCAGAAAATTATAAAAAAAACTTTCAACCAAGTGCTGGTAAAATAACATCTTGCCATATTCCATCGGGTCCAGGTACACGAGTAGATTCTGCAATTTATCAAGGATATGTCGTACAACCATTTTATGATAGTATGATTGCAAAATTAATTTCTCATGGACGTGATAGAAAATCTGCAATCTCAAGATCGCTTAGGGCTTTGGATGAATTTGTTATTTCAGGAATTGACACAACAATTGATCTTCAACAGGAAATTTTAAGACATAAAGATTTTTTAAATTTTAATTATGATGTGAATTGGTTAGCTAAATCAGATATCTTGAAAAAAAATTAACCACAATTTTTTAACAAAATATCATAATTTGGATGTTCAACTTCATTTACAGAAGAATTTGACGCAAACATCCAATTATTAAATAAAAAAACACTATCTTTTGATTTATTTTTTACATCCTTTATTTGAATTAAAGCTGATATTTCTAAAAAACCTTTCCTTGAATCTATTACACACTTATCAACATAAATCTCAAAATCTTTGATATTATTAATTTTTTTAATTTTAAACTTTTCTACACTTAATCTAGAAGTTATTTTATCTATTATTTTTAACTCTACATAATTTGAATCTTTTTCTAAAATTTTAATTAATTCATTGGAATAAACTTTAAAATGAAAAAATAAAAAAAAAATAAGAAATATTATTTTGGCTGCCATTTTTTGTAAGGCAATTTATCTTCGTTTTTAGGAATATAAGCTTGCTGAGTTCCTGTTAAATTTTTTTTATGATCTTTTTGCCATTTAAAATTATTAAACTTTACTTGATCAGGTGTTGTCTTAATTATTTTATGTAACCAAGAATGCCATTCGGGGGGTATAGAGGAACTATCAACAATACCATTATAAATAACCCATCTTTTTGTATCCTGTTTATTTCGATAATATTTATTTCCATATTGATCTTGGCCAACCATATTTCCAAAAATTATAGTTTGTAAAAAGGTTCCAAAAGTTTGGCTGTTCCACCAAGAAAAAATTAATTTAAAAAAATTCATTAACACACTTAGAAGTTGTTTTTTTTTAAATAGACTTATAGCAAAGAGTCACTTAGAAAACTATTTATTATTAACGATTCTTAAAGGAAATTATGAGTAAATTTGTAGCTGAAAGTTTTTATACGTGTCTTTTTAAAATAAGTCATAAACTAAATGAAATAAGTAACGAGTCTCTAAAAGAAATAGACAAAAGGGATGATGGAAAATTTGAAATTATTGATGTTAAATTTAATAAAAGAAAAACTAAAGCTATAGGGGATGTTAAAAATACTTCAAAACAGGCTCAAACTGAAGACCTTAAAGATTTAATTCAAAATAGTGTAAATG
>JAYOZO010000035.1:0-750 GCA_038154165.1 Thiothrix sp. | reverse complement strand
TTGCTAAAAAACAGCGTCAATGAAACGCCAATTATAAATAATAATGAAAATAATAATTTAGCCGATAAAAACTTCAATTTTAGAAGAAGGATGCCTGACAGAAGGAAGGCTTATATTCAAAAAGCAACTATAGGTGAAAATAAAGTCTATCTTCATATTGGCGAGTATGAAGATGGTAAAATAGGTGAAATCTTTATTGATACTAATAAAGAGGGAGAATTAGTAAAATCAATGATGAATAATTTTGCTATAGCTATCTCACTAGGGTTGCAATATGGGGTGCCACTTGAAGAGTATGTAGATGCTTTTATAGATACAAAATTTGAACCTTCAGGAAAAGTTAATGGAAATGATAGGATTTTAAGTGCAACTTCAATATTAGATTATATTTTTAGAGAATTGGCAATTTCATATTTAGGACGCGAAGATTTAGCTCATACCCCATCTATCAGAAAAGCAGATACCTCTGAAATTTCAAGCCCTGAAGAAGCAAAATTTTTAGATGTCCTTAAAAATGTAACAAGCAAGGGTTTTGTAAGAAATCAGTATAAAGAAAAATTAGTTGATTTAACAAATGTTCGACTGAATATAAAAAGTAAAAAAGCTTAATCTTTTTTTATGAGTTTTATATTTAAGTCCTTTAACTGATTATCTTTTACTTCCGACGGCGCATTCATCATCAGATCTTGGGCATTTTGGTTCATCGGAAACATAGTTACTTCTCTAATGTTTTTTTCATCAGCTAAAAGC
>JAYOZO010000034.1:0-10863 GCA_038154165.1 Thiothrix sp. | reverse complement strand
CATTTGCATCGCATCTAAATGATCCTTCTTGCATATTTCCGTCAGATATTTTTAAGAAAGTTACAATTTTATGAATCTTTTTCATATATAAAACCGCTTCATGTGCTGAGGAAATTTCTGGTTCAGATACTATTTCCAGAAGTGGTGTCCCTGCTCTATTTAAATCAATATAAGTGCAATTATTTTCATTACTGTGAATTGATTTTCCAGCATCTTCTTCTAAGTGTGCTCTAGTAATGTTAATTTTTTTTTCGTTACCTTTATCAAATATTGATATATAGCCTCCTTCTACTATTGGATTATCTAGTTGGCTTATTTGATAGTTTTTTGGTAAGTCGGGATAAAAATAATTTTTCCTTGCAAAAATTGATTGATTTGCAATTTTAGCATTTATAGCTAAACCAAATTCAACAGCTTTTTTTATAACCGATTTATTTAATATTGGCAAAGTGCCAGGTAGACCTATATCAATATAAGAAGCTTGTTCGTTTGGATTGCTTCCATACGATGTAGAGGAAGATGAAAAAATCTTGCTCTTTGTTAAAAGTTGTACATGTATCTCAAGACCGATTACACTTTCCCAATCACTCATTATCAAACTCCTTAGGAACTTTCAAATGCCACTCCGTATTTTTTTGATAAAAATGGGCGATATTTAAAATACCACTCTCAGAAAAATAATTTCCTATAATTTGAAGACCTACAGGCATATTGTTGCTATAACCAACTGGGATTGATAAAGCTGGAAGGCCAGCTAAATTAACAGGTGTCGTATAAATATCAGACAAATACATATCAACTGCATTTGAAGTCTTCTCTCCAATATTAAATGCAGTAGTGGGGCTTGTTGGAGCGAATATAAAATTAACATCCTTGAATGCAGCCAAAAAACTATCTCTAATTACTCTTCTAATTTTTAAAGCTCTTATATAATATTCATCATAATATCCGGACGATAATGCATAGGCGCCAATCATTATTCTTTTTTTAACTTCTTTTCCAAACCCTTCACTCCTAGTTTTAAAATATAATTCTTGAAGATTTTTCGGATCTTTACACCTAAATCCAAATTTAACCCCATCATATCTCGATAAATTTGATGATGCTTCTGCAGAAGCAATAATATAATATGCCGGAATAGTAAAATTATGATTTGGTAAACTTATTTCTTTAATTTTAAAACCAAGCTTTTTAAAAACATCAATTGATTTAAAAATTTCATCAGAAATATTTTGATCTAAGTTTTTTGAAAAATATTCTAAAGGAATTCCAATGCAAGTTTTTGTAGCATTTTCTTTTGTAAAGTTTAGTTTAATTTTTTCAATTTTTTTTTCGTGATAACTAGTAGAATCATTTGGATCATAACCATTAATTTCATTATATAAAATTGCACAATCTTCCGCACTTCTGCCAATAGGTCCGCCTTGATCAAGGCTTGAAGCATAAGCAATCATTCCATATCTTGAAACAGCGCTGTAAGTTGGCTTAAGACCTGTGAGCCCGCAGAAAGATGCAGGCTGTCTTATTGAGCCTCCGGTATCTGAGCCAGTTGCTATTGGAGATAAGCAAGCTGCAACAGCAGCAGCTGATCCACCAGAGGACCCACCTGGCACTTTGTTTAAATTCCAAGGGTTTTTTACTACTCCAAAATAACTAGATTCATTTGATGAGCCCATTGCAAATTCATCCATATTTGTTTTTCCAATATTAATCATGCCAATATCGTCAAGTTTTTTGACAACTGTTGCATCAAATGGTGGTTTATAATTTTTTAACATTTTAGAACCACATGTAGTTAAGATATTTTTTGTCGAAAATAAATCCTTATGAGCTATAGGAATTCCAGTAAGTAAGCAGTGCTCATTATTTGATATTTTTTTATCTGCCTCTGCGGCTTTCTTTAAAGCATATTTATCGTTAATAGTTATAAATGAATTTAATTTTGAGTCATACGTTTTGATTCTTCTCAAAAAGTAATTCGTCATTTCTACAGAAGATATTGATTTTTTATTTAATAAATCTGATAGTTCAGCAATTGATTTTTTATAAATTTCCATAATAATTTAATCGATAACCTTAGGTACTATAAAAAATCTACCATCATGCTCGGGAGCCAAATTAATGCCATCATTTTTAGGGTCAGTATCAATCTCATCTTCTCTTAGTTTTAATGTCATTTCAGGAGAGTGATATAATGGCTTTACATTTTGTAAATCAATTTTTTCTGATTCTTTGACGAGCTTTAAAAAATCCTCAATTTCGTTTGAGTAAAATAAAATATCATCATCATTTAACTCAATCATTGCTAATTTAGCTACATCTTTTACTTTATTTTTATCAAACATAATTTATTTCCTAATTAATTTGTTATATGCTTATTATTTGGATAAGATATCTTGCTGGCTGACCTATCCTCAGTTAAACTCTATATTATAAGCATATCAGAAAACTCGGGGGTTTTTATGTTTTTAGATTTTTTTTCTAATGATTTATCAATAGATTTAGGCACTGCCAATACTATTATTTTTGTCAAAAATAAAGGTTTAGTTTTAGACGAGCCATCTGTTGTTGCAATTTCAGACGAAGGTGGTAAAAAAAGAGTTAAAGCAGTTGGTATAGAAGCGAAATCAATGCTTGGAAGAACCCCAACTAATATAGAAACAATAAGACCATTAAAAGATGGCGTTATTGCTGACTTCACTACAACTGAAAAAATGCTTCAACACTTCATTAAAAAAGCAAGCAAAAAAAATTTTTTATTAGGACCAAGGGTCTTAATTTGTGTTCCATCTGGAGCGACTCAAGTGGAAAGAAGAGCAATTAAAGAATCTGCTGAAGGCGCAGGGGCACGAAAAGTTTATTTAATAGAAGAACCAGTTGCGGCGGCACTAGGTGCTGGCCTACCTATAAAAGAAGCCATTGGGTCAATGGTTTTTGATATTGGTGGTGGTACAACGGAAATTGCAGTGTTATCTTTAGGCGGTATTGTTTACTCTCAATCTGTAAGAATTGGCGGTGATAAATTTAATGAAGCAATCTTAAATTATATAAAATGGAATTACGGAATTTTAATAGGAGAAGCTACTGTTGAAAGAATTAAACATACTATTGGAACTGCGTACCCTGGAAAAGAGCTCCAAGAAATGGAAGTAAAAGGAAGAAACTTGTCTGAAGGCATACCTAGAAGCTTTAGAATTAATAGCAACGAAATACTTGAAGCTTTACAAGAACCTTTAAAAGGTATAACGAATGCTGCTAAAACCGCTCTTGAAGCAACCCCCCCTGAACTAAGCACAGATATAGCTGAAAATGGAATCGTTTTAACTGGTGGCGGCGCTTTATTAACGGGATTAAATAAACTAATACAAGAAGAAACAGGGATCCCGGTTATAATAGCTGATGATCCTTTAACGTGTGTTGCACGTGGTGGTGGCTTGGTACTAGAATTAATTGATAAAAAAGGGCAAGATTATATTGCGCTAGACTAAATACAAAAAAGTGAAAAGCGAATTACATTTTAGAGGCGAAAGATTTGTATTTATCAAATTACTAGTTTTTTTATTTCTTTCAATAATCTTTTTATTTGCTGATATAAATTTAAAATATAGTAATGAAATTAGAACAAAATTCTCATATTTAATTCAACCAATATATCTTTTAGCCGCCTTACCTTCAGATATATATAAAAATATATCAAATTACTTAACATATCAAAATAACTTAATCTTAGAAAAAAAAGAATTAGAAAAAAAAATACTAATACAGTCTGGCATTATTCAAAAAATACCATCTTTACAAGAAGAAAACAAAAGATTAAAGAAATTGCTTTACTCATCTAGAACTTTAAACTCCTCAAAAATTCAAATGGCAGAGCTTATCAAGGTTAATTTAAACCCTTTTCACAATAAAATTATTATAAATGAAGGTGCAAAAAAAAATATTTTTATAGGTCAAGCTGTAATTGATAGTTTGGGAGTTCTAGGCCGAGTCTCGGAAATAAATAGTGACTTTTCAATTGTAACATTGATAACAGATCCCGCTTACGCTATTCTGGGTATAAACACTAGAACAAATAAAAGAATCGTAATATCTGGAATTGGAGACAATAGAAAACTTATTGCAAAATACATACCATTCAATGAAGATATTCTAGAAGGCGATATAATTATAACCTCTGGTCTTGATAATATTTTCCCTGAAGGTTATATGATTGGACAAATATCAAAAATTGATAGAACAGAAAACGATGATTTTTTAAATGTTTTTGTAACACCAAGTTCTTCATTATCATCTAACAGAGAGGTAATGTTGTTGTGGTGAATAAAGTTCATTTTGTTGTCATATTAATTTTATCTATTTCCATCATAATAAATCTATTTCCTTTGCCAGAAATCATTACTCCTTATAAACCACCACTATTAATGCTTGTACTAATTTATTGGTCTTTAGCTTTTCCAAACCAAATTAATTTAACCTACGCATTTGTATTTGGAATTATAATGGATATATTATTAATGATGCCTCTCGGTTACAATGCATTTTTATATACGATTACAATTTATTTAATAATAATTTATTACCCACAAATTAGATTACATTCATATTGGAATAAAATGTTTTCCTTATTAATAATATTAATACCATATTTTATAATGTCCACATTTACCAACAACATGCTTAATATTGAATATAACTTGTTAGAGGTATTAACTTCTATAATTATATCTGTTTTAATTTGGCCATTACTATTTAGCGTGTTAAGATTTATTCGCTTAAAATATACAGTATAAAATATAAGTTAATATGCTACTTACAGAGAAAAAAGAAATAGAAAATTTTCTTCAATCTAAATTAAAATCAGATCAAATAGCAGTTGATATTGAATTTATGAGGAGAAATACATTTTTTCCAGAGCCTTGTGTAATTCAAATATCTGATGGGAAAAATCACGCATGTATAGATTTAACTCTTGATTTAAACTACAAAAAAATATTTCAGGAAATTTTTTGTGAAAATAAAATAATAATAATGCATTCTTGTAGGCAAGATTTAGAAATCTTAAAATTAATATTAGGATATATTCCAAAAAGTATTTTTGATACGCAATTCGCAGCTTCATTTTTAGGATACAAATATCAAATAGGGTATGCCGAAATTATAAAATTAATTTTTGGCGTCGATATTGATAAAACAGAGAAAATGACAAATTGGAAAAAAAGACCTTTAACATCTAAACAAATATCATATGCATTAAATGACGTGATATATTTAAATAGACTTTATAATAATCTTTATGATGAGCTAAAAAATACAAATAAATTAGAATATTTCTATGAAGAGTTCAACAGCTATATTGAAGATATAAAATTGGATCCAAGTACTGAAAATGCCTGGAAAAAAATCAAATCTATTAATAAACTTAACCCAAAGGCTAAAAATATTGCAAAAATAATTTCTACTTGGAGGGAGAGAAAAGCAATCGAATTAAATCTGCCTAGAAACTGGATACTTCTCGAAAAAGATATAATTGAACTTTCAAAAAAATTTAATGAAAAAAATATTATAAACTTTCCGATTAAAGAAAGCTCTTTAAATATTGAAAAATTTTCTATTGAAATAGAAGATGAAATTAAAAACGCCTCATTAGATAAAAATTCTGAAACAAAAAAAAATAAAATAGACAAGCAGCAAGGTCAGTATAAAAAAGTTGTAGATGAGCTATATGAATATTATAAAAACATCTCAATAAAAAATAAAATTTCTTATCAGATATTTTCCCCAAAAAAAATGATTTTAAATTATGTCAAAAATCCTAATAAAAAATCAAAACTAATCAATGGGTGGCGAAAAAAACTTATTGATACTAAAAAAATATCAGTTATTTTAAAGTCATTATCAAATTAATTTTAATTTCCACAATTATTATTTTTTGGGACTGAAATATCAATTTTTTTAGGGTTATCTAGATTTAAACTATTCATCTTTGAAATAAAATTATCTTCTTCAGTTTCATTATTTATTAAAATATTATCTATTTTTTGATCAAATATTGTTGAAAAAGACTTATTACTATAGTCGTGTGCAGGATATACTTTTGTGTTACCAGGCATTTTATAAAAGATTTCTTTTATCGTTCTATATAATTGTTTTGCAGATCCTGATTGAAAATCAGTTCTCCCGCAAGAATTTATTAACAGAGCATCACCAGAGAACAATAACTCTTCATTATTCTTTTTTAAAATATATGAAAAATGAGAATCTGTATGTCCTGGAGTATAAATCGCTTTTAATTTTAATGTATTTCCAATTATTAATTCATCATTATGACTAAAATTTATATCTCTACATCGTAAATTATCTTTTTTTGGCCCAGCAATTTTACATCCGGTAATTTCTCTTAACGCTGCTGCACTTGTTATGTGATCTGCGTGAATATGCGTATCAATAGCATATTTTAATTTTAAACCCAGTGCATCTAAAATTTTTAGATCCCTACTGATAGTCTCAATCACAGGATCTATTAAAATTGCTTCCTGTTTCTCTTGACAAGATATCAAATAAGTATATGTTGAAGATTCATTTTCAAATAACTGTTTAAATAACATAATTACTAAAGAAAAATTACAATATTTATTATTAATATACAATTTTCTAAGCTAATTAAAAAGGAAAAAAATGAAGAAAGAAAAAATTAAAGAAATACTCGAATCATCATTTTATAAATCATCTGTAGAAGTTGATGGCGGCGAAGGAAAATTTAATGCAAAGATTATATACGATGGTTTTAAAGGAATGAATACTATAGAAAGACATAAGAAAATCTACTCTGTATTAGATTCTTACATAAAATCAGGAGAGCTTCATGCCATTAGCCTTAAAACTTATACAAATGACGAAATTTAGTTTCAAACTATTCAGTAGCAGTGATAATTTGATCTATTTTTTTAACGCCAACGTGAGATGAAAAATATTTTGATAATAACTTCATTTGATCATCAGTTAACGTAGAAGCTATACCTTTCATAATAGCATTATCTCTATTTCCATTTTTGTAAGATTTCAAAGAATAATAAAGATAATCCTCATATTGTCCGCCAATTTTTGGGAAAGATGGAGCTATACTGTTACCATCAATTCCGTGACAACCCGCACAAGAATTTGCCTCATCAATCATTTTTATTTTAGAATTTTTAATAAACTTTTCATCCGATTTATAAGATGAAAAGTAATCTGCAATTTTTTCAATATCTGAATCACTCAAATTTGCTGCCTGGGCTTTCATAGTTGGATGAGATCTCTCTCCAGACTTATATGCATTTAATGCTGAAATGATATATTCTTTGTGTTGATTTCCAAGTTTTGGAACTTTATATGTTGGATATATATTATTATAACTTTCAACCCCGTGACATCCTAAACAAGTAGACGCAAGCTCTTCAGAACTTTTTTGTGCATAAGCATTGTAGATATTAAGGATAAAAAAACAGAATATATAAATAAAAAATTTCATTCTTATTCGCTCGCTTATATAGTAATTTAATTTTGATTTCGAAAAAATTTGAATGCATTATAACGGTATTTATTGAAAATTACACATAGATTTTAAAAAAAGATTATAATTTACTTAACTATAAGATATTATTTTACAATCATATATAATTTAACCAAAGCTTGAGGATCTTATGAAAATAGAAACAATTGCCGTTCATGGTGGATACAAACCTGAAGAAACAACAAAATCTGTTGCTGTGCCAATATATCAGACGGCCTCGTATGCATTTGATAATACACAACACGGGGCAGATCTTTTTGATTTAAAGGTAAAAGGAAATATATACACAAGAATAATGAATCCAACAACGGAAGTTTTGGAAAATAGAGTTGCTGCAATGGAAAAAGGGGTTGGTGGTTTAGCTTTTTCATCTGGTATGGCTGCTATAACGGCTGCAGTTTTAAATATAACCTCTAATGGAGATAATATTGTTTCTACTAGTTCTTTATACGGTGGAACTGTTAGCTTATTTAAAGATACATTTCCAAAAATGGGTATTGAAACAAGATTTGGTGATGTAAAAAAACTTAATGAATTAGAGAAAAAAATTGATAAAAACACTAAGCTAATTTTTTGTGAGTCAATTGGAAATCCAGCAGCAAATGTTACCGATATCGAAGAAATTTCTAAAATTGCTCATTCATATAATATACCTTTATTCATAGATAATACAGTTCCAAGTCCATATGTTTGTAGACCTATTGAGTATGGAGCCGATGTTGTAATTCACTCATTAACTAAATATTTATGTGGTCACGGAACTACAATTGGAGGAATTATTGTTGACTCAGGAAAATTTGATTGGAAGTCAAATGATGATAAGTTTCCACAATTGACTAAACCTGATCCAGCCTACCATGGTATTGTTTTTACAGATGCTTGTGGGCCAGCAGCATTTATTACAAGAGCTAGAGTAGTGCCTCTAAGAAATATGGGTGGCGCATTATCACCAATGAATAGTTTTCAAATTTTACAAGGTATTGAAAGTCTTGCTGTCAGAATGGAAAGGCACTGCGCAAATGCTCAAGCCGTAGCAGAATTTTTGGAAAAGCATGAAGCTGTTAGTTGGGTAAATTATCCTGGCTTAAAGTCGCACCCTGATAATCATCTTGTAAAAAAATACATGAATGGAAATGCTTCTGCCGTAATGAGTTTTGGAATAAAAGGCGGAATTACTGCTGGCGGTAAATTTATTGATAAACTTAAGTTAATTGTTAGATTAGTAAATATTGGAGATGCAAAATCACTAGCTTGCCATCCTGCATCAACAACGCATAGACAATTAAATAAGCAAGAATTAGAAGCTGCTGGAGTTCCCGAAGATATGGTTAGGCTATCAATTGGAATTGAGCATATAGATGACATTATTGAAGATTTATCTCAGGCTTTAAAGTAAGCTTATTTAATTTTAATTAATTGTGAAACGCTAATTGTGCTCTTGTTATTAAGAATCCAGTCATAAACTAGCGAATATTCTATAACGAGCTTTACATAGTTCCTAGTTTCATTAAATGGTATAAACTCTACCCAGCTGTCCTCTGCTGAATAATTATTTTTTCTCCATTTGCTTACATTGTGTAAACCAGCGTTATATGAAGCTATTGCTTCAACATAGCTTTTCTTTTTTAATAATAAATAGTTAAAATAATATGAACCAAGAAATATATTTAATTCTTTATTATATAGATAATTAGCTGAAACTTTTTTCTTTTTATTTTTCTTTAATACCCAATAAGCAGTTTCTGGAAGAACTTGCATTATACCAATAGCTCCAGCAGAAGATTTTGCATATTCTATAAAAATGCTTTCTTTTCTTGCTATACCCAGTAACAAGCTTTTTTCAATATTTGATTTTGAGTACTTATCAAAATAATTTTCATACAAAACAGGGAATCTGCTTTTTACATCATCTAAATACTTGGTATTACCATACCCTAAAATACTTCCAATACTCCAACCCCACTTTTTAAATAAAACATTCACACTATTTAAGTCTTTCTCATTTGAATTTCTAAAAAAATATTGTAACTCCTCTCTTGCAGATCTTCTCTCCCCTATGATATATAATTCACGAATTCTTTTAACCTCATTAATAGAACCTACCCTATCTAACTCTTCTTTTTCTACTTTATAAGGAATATTTACTACATTTATTTTTCTATTTAATATTGATGCAGACAAAAAACCGTAATATGACCTTTTTTTACTCAAATTATCTAGGGCAATCTTATATTTCTCGTCCTTGAGCTTATACAATGACTTTCCATACCAATAGCTCCATTTTTCTTCTTTTGCAATTGTTTCTGGTAAAAAGCTAATTGTTTGGATAATTTTAGCCCAATTAGAATTAAAAATTGAATAATTTCCAAGAGCCAAATAAAAGTCAATATTACTAGTTTTTATATTGTTAAAATCATTATTCTGGAAGATATTTTTTTGATTTGTCTTTAAAGCTATTATAAATATATCTATAAGTTTTCTATGATAAAATTGATCAGAGATTGCATATAATGATTTAATCTTATTAAGATATTTTATTGCAGAAACATAATTCTTTTTTGAAATTCTATCAAGTCCAGTACTAAAAATTATTTCCTTGTACCTATTATTTTCTTTGAAAGATTTAGAAATTAAATTTTTTCTAGGACTGATATAAACTTTTAGCAACATATTTGCCCAAATTTTATTTTTATTTGATATAAATCTTACTAAATATTTAGCCAAAGAATAATTAATAGATTCTAATGCTATATTAATTCTTTGCCAAACTAATTCATCTGTCATTTTCTTATTTTTATAAAACCATCTAAAAATAAAATCACATGATTTTGGCTGAGATTTACCACTTAACCAGATTGGTATTATTTCATCTTCTATTTTGTTTAACATATTTCTTTTTATTCTAGCTCTTATGTATAAACAGTGAAGGTCTATTGAGTCAGTTTGTTGATAATTTGTAATTAATTTTTCAATATCATTCTTTTTTGATAAACGATAAATTAAATTTACATAAGCTTTTTCTGATAAATAGCTTGTTTTATATTTTTTTATAAATGATATTACATCATCATTATTTATATTCTTATTTTTATGTAGTTCCTTGTACTCTAGTTCTATATATAACGGGTAATTAACAAGTTGTTTCTTTAGAATTTTAAAATTTTTATAATCATTATTTTTAAAATACTTCAGTGCTTTTAAATACTTGCTTCTTTCAATATCATACTCTTGGCCGTATGTCTGTATTGTGAAAAAAAGCGAAAATATTAATAAAATTATCTTAAAATTCATTTATAAAGTAATTTATATGT
>JAYOZO010000033.1:10635-10975 GCA_038154165.1 Thiothrix sp. | reverse complement strand
AAAAGATAATTTATTTAATAATGCAACAACTATTATCAGTCCTTTGAAATCATCAAGTAAATCAAGTGTAGAAGTAGTAAAAATTTTTTGGGAATCTATTGGCACAATTTGTGTTGAAATTTTAGCTTCCGAACATGATAATCTTCTTTCTGTAATCAGTCATTGTCCGCATGTTATTTCATACGCGCTAGCTAACAACGTAAAAAAGACCAAATATGATGAAAAATTTCCTTGGATAAATAAAAGTGGAAGCTTGCATGATTTAACAAGAATTGCTAAAAGTGATCCTGAAGCTTGGGGAAATATTATTATGGATAACAAAGATAATATTATCAAATTT
>JAYOZO010000033.1:0-10625 GCA_038154165.1 Thiothrix sp. | reverse complement strand
ATAGATAAAGATGATCCTAATGATTTATTTATTTATTTAAAAAATTCAAAACCCAAAAATTAACTTATGCCAGAAAAGTACATTGTAAGCCCAACTTCTAGAATATTTGGTAAGATTAATGTACCGGGTGATAAATCTATATCTCATAGATCACTGATTTTATTATCTATTTCCCATGGAACATCAAAAATATCTGGCTTATTGGAATCTGATGATTGCATAGCAACACTTAATATCTGCCAATTACTTGGCGTTGAAATTATAAAGCAAAGCAATGGGGATTATATTGTTAAAGGTCAAGGATTATATGGTTTAAAAAAACCAAAAGGAAATTTAGATTGTGGTAATTCTGGAACAAGCATGAGATTGCTAGCGGGTTTACTATGTGGTCAAAAATTTTCAAGCTGTTTAATAGGAGATGAATCATTAACAAAAAGACCAATGGAGAGGATTTTGATACCATTACGATTGATGGGTGGAAAAATACGCCTTTCAAAAAATAATACTGCACCGATTAATATTGATGGCGCGCAAAAAATTTCATCAATTGTATACCAGATGCCTATAGATAGTGCACAGATAAAGTCATCTATAATACTTGCAAGCTTGTATGCAAAAGAAACAACTATAGTTATAGAAAATAATTCCACCAGAGACCATACTGAAAATATGATAAATTTTTTAGGTGGAAATATTAAGACAGACAATAAAATTATTACAATAAATTCTTGTAAAAAATTAATATCAAAAGATATTAGTATCCCTGGGGATATTTCTTCTGCAATGTTTATTGTAGTAGGTTGTTTGATTTCTAAAAATTCCGAAGTAACTATATGTAATGTTGGATTAAATAAATTTCGTACTGGCGCACTAGAAATCTTAAAAATGATGGGTGCTAAAATAGAAATTAAAAATATAAATAATTTTGGTCCCGAAATTACCGGAGATATAATTGTATATTCTTCAGAACTTAAAGGCATAAATATACCAAGTAAATATGTAGCAAGTGCAATAGATGAATTCCCTATAATTTTTATAGCGGCTGCAAACGCTAGTGGTAAAACTATATTAAAAAACGCAGAGGAGTTAAAATATAAAGAAAGTAATAGATTAGAAGTTATGTCTAAAGGATTAAAAAAATGCGGTATTGTTAACAATTTATATGATGATGGGATTGAAATAATTGGCGGTAATTTTGAGGGCGGTATAGTAGATAGTTGCGGAGATCATAGAATTGCTATGTCTTTCGCAATTGCTGGAATTGTGTCAAAAAAAGATATTCATATTTTAAATACGGACAATGTTTCAACTTCATTTCCAGATTTTTATGATCTTGTAAAAAAAATGGGTTTAAATATTGAGAGAGTTAAAAATTGAGAGCACCTATAATAACAGTTGATGGACCAAGTGGGGTAGGAAAAGGTACTATTGCAACGATGATTGCTACCAGATTAGGTTTTAGATACTTAGATAGTGGCTCTTTATATAGATCTTTAGCACTAAAAATATACGAAAAAAATAAAAATTTTGAAGCTGCATTAGATAATTTGGAAAATTATTTACAAAATATTCATATTGAATTTCAATATACTCCAGGAGAAAAAGCAAAAATATTTGTTAATAATGAGGACTTTACTCAAAAAATAAGAACAGAAGAAGTCGCTGTTTTGGCTTCAAAAATAGCTACAAAAAAAAGTGCTCGAGACATGTTGGAAGATTATCAAAGAAATTATATACTATCCCCCGGACTTGTTGCAGACGGAAGAGATATGGGCACAAAAGTCTTTTCTGATGCTATTATTAAATTTTTTTTGACGGCTTCTATAGAAAAAAGAGCAGAAAGGCGATTAAATCAGTTGAAAGATCAAGGAATTAGTGCTAACTTGCCGAACCTTATACAAGAACTTTTGTTAAGAGATAAAGCTGATACAGAAAGAATAATATCTCCTTTGATGCCAGCTAAAGATGCAATAATTATTGACACAAGCAATATTAGTGCTGAAGAAACATTTGATATAACGATTAACATTATAAGAGAAAATTTAAAAAATATATGAGTGAAGATTTTTCAAGATTATTAGAAGAAAGTATTTCTAAATTACAGGTCAAGCCAGGCACCATAATTAATGGTACTGTAATAGATGTAAAAAAGGATTTAGTAATAGTTAATGCTGGTTTGAAATCAGAAGGTATGATCCCGATTGATCAATTCATTGGTTTTGATGGAAAAGTTGAGGTTCAGGAAGGTGATACGGTTGAGGTTTCAGTTGATGCTATTGAAGATGGCTTTGGTGAAACAAAGTTATCTAGAGAAAAAGCAAAAAAAGCTAGAGCTTGGGTATCTTTAACAGAAGCATTTGAACAGAAAAAAATATTAGAAGGAAGAATTACTGGTAAAGTTAAAGGTGGGTTTACTGTGGATTTAGCTGATATTAAAGCTTTTCTTCCGGGATCTCTTGTAGATGTAAGGCCTGTTCGAGAAACAACTTATTTAGAAGGTAAAGATTTAGAATTTATTGTTATTAAAATTGATAAAAAAAGAAATAATGTAGTTGTTTCAAGAAAAGCAGTTTTAGAGTCAGAAAATAGCGAAGAAAGGGATGAGTTAATATCAAATTTAGAAGAAGGCAAAGTAGTGAAGGGTATTGTAAAAAATATCACTGACTATGGGGCTTTTCTTGATCTTGGTGGAGTTGACGGTCTATTGCATATTACAGATATGGCTTGGAAAAGAGTGCGTCATCCTTCAGAATTAATAAATGTTGGCGATGAAATTGATGTAAAAGTTCTAAAATTTGACAAAGAAAAAACAAGGGTATCACTAGGATTAAAGCAGTTAAATGAAGATCCTTGGTTTGAAATAAGTAAAGCTCACCCCGAAGGATCTAAATTAACAGGAAAAATAACCAATATTGCTGATTATGGATGTTTTGTTGAAATTCATAACGGAGTTGAAGGCTTAGTGCATGTTTCTGAAATGGACTGGACAAATAAAAACGTTAACCCGGAGAAGTTAGTAAGTATTGGCCAAGAGGTAGAAGTAATGATTCTAGATATTGATCCAGAAAGAAGAAGAATTTCTTTAGGAATAAAGCAATGCCAACCAAATCCTTGGGCAAAGTTTATGGAAAATCATGAAACGGGAGAAATTATAGTTGGTCAAATAAAGTCTATTACTGACTTTGGCATATTTATAGGTTTAGAAGATGGTATAGATGGATTAGTTCATTTATCTGATTTATCTTGGACCGAAAGTGGAGATGAAGCAGTAAGAAACTATAAAAAAGGTGATGAGCTTAAAACCATTCTATTATCAGCAGACACTGAAAGAGAAAGAATTTCATTAGGAGTAAAACAACTTACTGTTAACGAATTTCAAGAGTATATTCAAAAAAATATTAAGGGATCAGTTGTTAAGGGTAGGGTTATTGATAAATCATCTAAAGTTCTACAAATTGAATTAAATAAATCTGTTTATGGTAGTTTAAAATTATCTGAATTGGCAACAGATAAAAATGTAGATTCGATAAACTTAGATGATGAGATTGAGTTAATAATTACTAATATTGATAAAAAAAATCAATCTATAAGTTTGTCAATGAAAGCACTTGAGAAACAAAATGAAAATAAAGTTCTCGACGAATATAATAAAAATAATGAGTCAGTAAGCTCGTCATTAGGTGATATATTAAAAGATAAGATTGATAAATAATTAATTTTTTTAGAAATCGATATGGAAGAAAAAAATAAATCAGTTACAAAATCCGAGTTAATTGAAAGAATTTCTTTAAAGCTTACCCAACTTAGCCCTAAAGATGTTGAATTATCTGTGAAAACATTAATTGAAAAAGTAATTGATACTTTATCTGGCGGGAATAGAACCGAAATTAGAGGTTTTGGAAGCTTTTCAGTGCACTATAGAAAGCCTAGAATAGGCAGAAATCCCAAAACTGGCGACTCTGTATCCCTTCCTGGTAAAAATGCTACTCATTTTAAGCCCGGCAAGGTCTTACGTAATAAAATTAATAATTTGCACGACATAGATTAATAAAAATCATATAATATATAATAATTAAACTTGAAAATTTATTATATGTTTAGATTATTTGCTCTTTTTTTAACATTATTTATATGCGTAATTAGCGTAGTTGTAGTTTATTTTAACTCAAATTCATATGTAGTCGATTTTATTATTATTAAGTTAACATATATTCCAGTAGGAATTCTCCTGTTTTTAGCAATGATTTTTGGAATTTTAATATCTTTATTTTTTTTGTTAGGGCTAATATTCAGTATGAGAAAAAAATATAAAAAATTAAAAAAAGATTATGAATTAATTAATAAAGAAGTTCAAAATTTAAGAAGAATACCGATACAAGAATAACTATGTATATAGCAATTTCTACAATCATTTTACTTATAATAATAATATCAGCTATATTATTTTACATATCTGTTAGGTCTTTTTATAAAAAAGATTCTAGAGAAATACCTGTTGAATACCTACAAAGCATGAATTACTTGCTTTCTGAACAACACGACAAGGCATTAGACACATTCTTATCAATGATTAGTGTTAATCAAGACACTGCAGAAACTCATATAATTTTAGGTAATCTTTTTAGAAATAGAGGTGAGAGTGATAGGGCTATAAGAATTCATCAAAATTTAATTGCACGTCCTGAATTAAAGAGGGAAATTAGGCAGCAATGTTCAATAGAGTTAGCTAAAGATTTTTTAAAAGCCGGATTTTTAGATAGAGCAGAATTAATATTTTCTAAATTAGCAAAAGAAATTGACCAGCCAATACAAGTCTTAGAGTATTTAAAAGAGATTTATGAGAAAGAAAAAGATTGGGGGAAAGCTATTGAGGTATCTAAAAAAATTCAAACAATCAATAATATAGATATGTCAGATGTTATATCACACTACTATTGCGAGTTAGCAGAATTTGACTTAACAATATCAACAAAAGATAGTTTTGAGTCAGCAAAAAAAAATATTTCAAAAGCAATAAATTATAATAAAAATTCTTTGAGAGCATTAATTCTTTTAGCTGATTTATCATACTTGAAAAAAGATTATATAGAAGCTTTAAAAAAATATATAAGTATTTTAAATAACTATCCAAATTTTTCTTATATGATCTATGAAAAATTAAAAATAACTTATGAAAAAACGGGTAATAAAAATAACTTTTTGAATTTTGTTAAGTCATTTTGTAATGCTAAAAATCCAATTGAGCTATTTTCAAATCTAGACAGCAATTTATCATTAGAAATATCCAATAATGAACTTATTGAATTTTATCAAAAAGGCTTTAGTAAAGGTATTATATCTTTATCTCAGTTATCTGAATATATTGAATTAATTTCTGAAAATAAAATTGCTTTTGATAATCAAAGTTTAAACAATATTAAAAAGTGTCTACAAAAATATTCTTTAAAAGAAAGCTCGCATGAATGTGTTAATTGTGGTTATACAAGTGTTAAGCACTGCTGGCAATGTCCAAGCTGTCATAAATGGTCAACCATAACTAAAAATTTACTTAATCAATCAAAAAACAGCAATTATGTCTTATGATCAAGAAAGCGAAACCAAAGTTATAGTTGCTCTAGACTACGACAATAGTGATGATGCTATTTTAATGGCGAAAACGTTAGATCCAAATCTCTGTAAGGTTAAAGTTGGACTAGAACTATTTCTATCTTGTGGCCCCAAGATAATTGATCAATTACATGAACTTGGATATAAAATTTTCTTAGATTTAAAATTTCACGATATTTCTAATACTGTTGAAAAAAGTTGTATAGTTGCATCTAAATTAAATGTATGGATGTTAAATTTACATTCAAGTGGTGGAACTAAAATGATGTCGAATGCAATAAAAAAATTTGTTAAAAAAAAACCGTTACTAATTGGTGTAACTATTCTCACGTCTTTAGACCAAAATGAAATAAGCGAAATTGGCTACTTAAGAGAAATAGATGAGCAGGTTCTACATATGGCAGAATTATGCTATAAATCAAACTTAAATGGTGTTGTGTGTTCTGTTAGTGAAGTAGAAGCTATAAAAAAAAGATTCTCTAATAATTTTATCTGTGTATGTCCAGGAATTAGAAATTATAATGATGATCAAAATGATCAAAAAAGAATACATACCCCAGCAATGGCTGCAAAGAGTGGTGCAGATTATATTGTAGTAGGAAGACCGATTACAAAAAGCAATAATCCTTTAGAGTCCTTAAAGAAGGTAAAAATAGAGTTTGAAAAAAATATTAAATGAGCAATAATTCAAAAAAACTTAAGATAGCAGTATTTCCTGTGGCTGGAATGGGTACTAGATTCTTGCCAGCAACAAAAGCAAGTCCAAAAGAAATGTTGCCAATAGTAGATAAACCTTTAATTCAATATGCTGCTGAAGAAGCTGTTAATGCTGGTATTGAGACCTTAATATTCATTACAGGCAGAAATAAATTTAGTATTCCAAATCATTTTGATAAAGCATATGAGATTGAGGCGGAATTAGAAAGAAGAAATAAAACAAAAGAACTCAAATTAGTAAAAAATATCTTGCCAAAAAATATTAATTGTATTTACATTAGGCAATACCAAGCATTAGGTCTTGGCCATGCAGTTTTATGTTCAAAGCCAGCGGTAGGCGATAATCCATTTGCAGTTATTTTAGCTGATGACATGATTTTATCCTCAAAAAATAGCTGTTTGAAACAAATGGTTAATAGATTTGAAGAACTAGATTCAAGCATAATTGCAGTTAAAAAGGTTAAAAAAGAATTATTAAATAAATATGGGGTTATCGAAGGTATAAAAAATAATAATGACTGGATGCTTACAAATATAATAGAAAAACCAGATATAAATAGCGCACCTAGTGAAATGGGTGTTGTTGGTAGATATATTTTAAAACCTTCAATATTTAATATTTTAGAGAGTACGTCTAAGGGAACTGGGGGCGAAATACAACTGACTGATGCTATAGCAGCTCAGATAAAACAAGAGAAAGTATATGCATATGAATTTGAAGGAAAAAGATTCGATTGCGGTAGCAAGATTGGTTTCTTGAAAGCAACTATTGAATATGCATTACATCATAATGAAACTTCTGATGAACTAAAGGAATATTTAAAAAATATATCGCTTGATTAATTTGGCTCCCCCGGACGGGCTCGAACCGCCGACCTAGTGATTAACAGTCACCCGCTCTACCAACTGAGCTACAGGGGAATATACTAAAAATTGCTATTATACGTATTTTTTGTAGATTTCATAATGTTATTCCATATATTATTAAAAAGCCTATATTATTCTTAATTTTGAATAAAAAAACTGGAATTACTTTGTCTCTTATAATCTACTTATAGATGATCACAGTAATATAATTGATGAGTAAAAAAAATTTTATAAATTAAAAAAAAATAAGCTAAGATGACATAAGATAAAAAAAATAATTGTTGAAAGCTAATTATAGTAATTAATTAACTAACTAATTTATTAATAATGAATACAAATACAAAAAATTTCAAAAAATTAGAAAAAAAGATATTCGAACTTAATTCGCACGAACTTTTTGAAAGTTATGAAAAATTCTCCCTACAAGAATTAAAAATTTTTATGGAATATCACGTTTTTGCAGTATGGGATTTTATGAGTATTGTAAAATCACTTCAAAATCATATATGCCCATCTGGCTCGCCTTGGTTTCCAAATGAATATACGAAAAATGGCATAGCGCACCTTGTTAACGAAATTATTTTTAACGAAGAATCAGATTTTGATAATGAGGGTAATTATTATTCACATTTTGATTTATATTTATTGGCAATGAATGATGTTGGCGCAGATACAAAGAAAGTTTTAAAATTTATTAATAATTTTCAAAATAGCGGCATAGTAAATGATAATGAAAATGGTCAAGATTACCCCAGAGAAAGTGTTGATTTTGTCAATAATACATTTCAGTGTATAAAAACAAATAAAATTGCAAATATTGCTGCTATCTTCACATACGGAAGAGAAACTACTATTCCATCTATGTTTAATTGTATATTAAAAAAAATTGATAGTAATGATATTCTGTATAAAAACTTAAGATTATATATAAATAGACATATTGATATAGATAGCTCGAGACATGGGCCTTTATCAATGAAGCTATTCAAATATGTATGTAAAAATAATCAAGGAATTTATGATGAAGCTATAGGATATGCACTAGAGGCTATTGAAAAAAGAATAAGTTTATGGAATGGCGTCCTTAAAAAAATTAGTCAGTTATAATAATGCGTTTTTAATTCTTTTTACAGCTTCTATTAGATTCTCCATGCTAGTAGCAAAAGATATTCTCACATGATTCGGAGATCCAAATGCAGATCCCGGAACTAAAGCAATATTGGCTTCATTTAAAAAGAATTCTGCTAAATCAAAATCATCATTTATATTTTCAAGATTGTTAATTAATTCATTAACATCAACGAAAGCGTAAAATGAACCATCAGGTTTCTTATATTTAATGCCTTGTATTTTATTAAGTTCTTTGTAAAGGTACTCTGATCTATTTTGATATTCTTTGACCATTACATCTATTTCATTTTTACAATTATCTAGGGCAGATTCAGCAGCTGCTTGAGCTATTGAGCAGGCGCAAGATGTGCTTTGTGATTGAATTTTTTTCATAGCTCCAATAATTTTTTTGTTTCCAGCAGCATAACCAATTCTCCAGCCAGTCATAGCATAAGCTTTTGAAACACCATTTAACACAACTGTCTGGTCATACAAATTTGGGCATATATTTAAAATATTTATAAATTTTTTGTTATTAAAAATAATATGTTCATAAATATCATCGGAAGCAATTATGATGTTTGGATAATTCTTTAATACACTTCCAATATCTTTTAGATCATTTTCTGTATATATAAATCCAGATGGGTTAGATGGGCTGTTTATTATGACCATTCTTGTTTTTTCGGATATATTTTTTTCTAGCATTTCTCCAGTAATTTTAAAATTGTTTTCTCCTGTTGTGTTAATAAATTTTGGAATTGCATCAGATAATTTTACAATTTCGGGATATGAAACCCAATAAGGAGATGGTATTATAACTTCATCACCACTATCCAAAGTTGCTTGACACAAATTATATATACTCTGTTTACAGCCAGTTGAAACAAGAATTTGATCAAGTTCATAGTCTAAATTATTTTCATTTTTAAATTTTTTAATTATAGATTTTTTTAAAGATGTAGTCCCATCAACTGGTGTATATTTTGTATTACCTGAATTAATAGATTCTATTGCAGCATTTTTTATATGTTGTGGAGTATCAAAATCTGGCTCGCCAGCGCTTAAAGAGATAATGTCCTTACCTTGAGAAATTAGCTCTCGAGCTTTCATACTCATTGCAATAGTTGCGGATGTCTTTGTATTCGCTATTCTATTAGATAGTTTCATTGTTATAAAAATGTTATAATTAATTAATTTGGATATTATGATATTCTTTATCAAAATCATAGCTTATTTTTAGCTAAAAACAATTTTTTTTAGAATATGAATAAAAAAAAATTTGAATTAATTTCCAAATATAATCCTTCGGGTGACCAACCTATTGCAATTAATAAATTATTGGATGGTGTTAACGCAGGACTTAATTCACAAGTTCTATTGGGCGTTACAGGATCTGGCAAAACTTTTACTATTGCCAATATTGTTGAAAAATTACAAAGGCCTACTATAGTACTCGCACCTAATAAAACTCTTGCGGCTCAGTTATATGGCGAAATGAAAGAGTATTTCCCAAAAAATGCTGTTGAATACTTTGTCTCATATTATGATTATTATCAACCTGAAGCATATGTCCCTGCAAAGGATAGCTATATTGAAAAGGATGCGGCTATTAATGAACATATTGAACAAATGAGATTGTCTGCAACAAAGGCATTATTTGAGAGATCAGATACTATTATTGTTGCATCAGTTTCTTCAATTTATGGATTAGGTGATGCGAAATCTTATCAAGAAATGGTCCTTCATTTGTCACGTGGAGAAATCATTGATCAAAGGAAAATACTTCGCAGACTTGCTGAAATACAATATACAAGAAACCAAATAGAGTTGAAAAGAGGAACTTTTAGAGTTATTGGAGATATTATAGATGTACACCCTGCAGATTCTGAAAATGAAGCTGTTAGAATTGAGCTTTTTGGAGATGAAATAGAAAAATTAAGTTATTTTGATTTTTTAACTGGTGAGGTAATAAGAGTCGTACCTAGACTAACAATTTATCCAAAAACACATTATGTTACGCCTCGTGAAGTTTTATTGAAAGCAATTGATGATATAGCAAGTGAATTAGAGGGCAGATTAGAAGAGTTTCGCGCTCAAAATAAACTTGTTGAGGCTCAAAGACTTGAAGAAAGAACTAAATTTGATCTAGAAATGATAAAAGAGATAGGTTATTGCTCCGGTATTGAAAATTATTCTAGATATTTATCAGGCAGAAACCCTGGCGAAGCTCCACCGTGCTTAATTGATTATATGCCGTCTAACGCTTTAATGATTATGGATGAGAGTCATGTTACTGTCCCACAATTTATGGGTATGTATAG
>JAYOZO010000032.1:0-12093 GCA_038154165.1 Thiothrix sp. | reverse complement strand
CATTTATTGTTTCTAAACATTAATTGTCATGAGTATAGTAATATCTTATTTAAAAGATAAAACTGGCCAACTTGTTACGATAATAGGATATAGTATATTTATTTTATTAATTTTATTTTCTAGCAGAATCTTAATATTATTATGGAACCCATTAAGAACAATTAGTAATGAAGAATTTATTAATATAATAATTAATGGTTTGAGAATCGATATATCATCTATTTCATTTTTAATTGGTATATTTTTACCGTTACTTTTTTTTACAGTTTTTTTTGAAAAATCTGTTAAATATATAAAACCAATTTTATTCTCATATTTGACAACGATTTTAGTTTTCTTTGTTTTTTTTGAAACAATTACACCAGTATTTATTCTTGAATTCGAAACAAGACCAAACCGTTTATTTGTTGAATATTTATCAAATTTTAGTGAAATTTTTTCAATGATTTATTCTGGTTATAAGTTTGAATTAATACTAACAATAGTTATTATATTTATTTTTGTAAGAATTTCTTTTTTGTTATTTAGGTCCTTATATGTAGCTAATTCATCATTATCAAAAAAATATTTGTCAGTTATATATTTAATCTTATTTGCATTATGCATTTTTGGCTATAGAGGTACATTGGATCATCGACCAATAAATCCAGCTATGATTTCTTTTTCAAATGATAATTTGTTAAATAATCTTTGTTTGAATTCTTTTTATTCAGTAGTTTTTTCTTATAAGCAAATGTATCTTGAAAAAAATAGCTATGATTATTACGGTGATATAGATGAAGAAATAATGCTAGAAATGATAAACTATTCTAGATTAACAAGTTCTATAAATTTAAAAAATAAAAGAAAACCGCTAAATGCTTATCACAAAGCAAGTTATAAAGGAGATCATAAAAATATTGTTATTATTTTGCAAGAGAGCTTAGGTGCGCGCTATGTTGGAAAATTAAATGGATTACCATTAACACCTGAACTCGATAAATTAATGGAAGAAGGGTGGAATTTACCTAACTGATACGCAACCGGGATACGTTCAGCAAGGGGTATTGAGGCAGTTATAACTGGTTTCCCACCTACTGCATCTAGATCAGTTATAAAGCTAGATAAGTCGCAAAAAAATTTTTTTTCTATAGCTACTTTATTAAAAACTCATAATTATTTCACCCAGTTTATTTATGGTGGCGAAAGTCACTTTGATAATATGAAAAGTTTTTTTTTACAAAATGGATTTGACGACATTTACGATATTAAAAAATTTGAAAATATTAAATTTAAAGGTGCCTGGGGAGCTTCAGATGAAGATTTATACGATCAAGTTCATACACAACTTAAATTGCTTAATAAGAAAAAAAAACCTTTTTTTAGTTTAGTTTTTACAACCTCAAATCACACTCCTTTTGATTTTCCTGATAACAAAATTAAACTATATGATAAGAAAAAAAATACACGTAATAATGCAATAAAATATGCTGATTATGCATTAGGTAATTTTTTTAGAAGAGCAAAAGTTTCGGATTATTGGGATAATACAATATTTGTGATTGTTGCAGACCATGATTCAAGAACTACTGGTAATGAAATTGTTCCTATAGATAATTTTCATATCCCTGGACTAATATTAGGCAAAGGAATTTCTCCAAAACAAGACAATAGACTTTTGAGTCAAATTGATATTCCCCCAACGATTTTATCTTTAGCAGGTGTTAGTGATTTTCATCAAATGATAGGCCATGATTTTACTAAAAATATTCCTAATGATAAACAAAGAGCTTTAATGCAATATCATAAAAATTTTGCTTACGTTACATTAGATAATATTGTATTTTTATCTGATCATAGTGATCCTATTGTAACTATAAAAAATATAAATAGTTTAAGTAATAAATATTTAATTTGCAGAGCTAAATCTCATGCTTTACTTGGAAATTATTTATACCATAATGAATTATATAATTAATAAATTATTTTTATACTATAACCTTGGTATTTAACTAGAAAAGACATAATAATATATTTAATAATACGAATAAAAACTCAAAATATTTACTTAAACCAGTATCTAATGATATATATGTTTAAATAATTATTAACAAAAAATATATAATCTAAAGCTTTAGATTTATAGTTCTGCTATAATATTTTGGACAAAATAATTTCATTGATTTAAAATTATCAAAAATATAAAGTTTAAATACTGTATATAAAAATAGAGTTAAAATATATTTTATTGCGTTAAGAATTATTAATAATTCGTTACAAAGATTATAAAAGAATCTAGACTATAGAGAAAATCTTTAGATAGTGGAAAATATTCAAATACCAATTTTAAAGTTATCTCTTATAGTATTAAAATTATATTAAAGATAAATAATAAAATGCTTAAAAAAACATTATTTGAAAAAATTATAGATAGAGAAATACAATCGGATATTCTTTATGAAGACGATATCTGTATAGCAATAAACGATATTAATCCTCAAGCACCAATACATATATTGCTTATTCCAAAAAAGCCAATACCAAAATTGAGTGATTGCAGAGATGAAGATAAAGATATTTTAGGGCATTTATTTCTAATCATAAAAAAAATTACATATGATTTTAAAATTAATGAATCGTTTAGAGTAAATATTAATAATGGAGAAGATGCTGGACAGGAAGTTTTTCATTTACATATTCATATACTTGCTGGTAGAAAATTCTCATGGCCACCTGGATAACAAATGAAATTTTGGTTACAGAAAGATAAGTGGATTCGTTCCGCACTAAATACTTTTGTGTGTTTGTTAGGTTGTTCTATTGGTGATTTTGGTACAATAGTGTATTTCCAATATTATACCGATATAAAATCTATTATAATAATAATGCCAATTGCGATTTTTAATGGAATATTAACTAGTATATTTCTAGAAACAATTTTGCTTTTAAAAACAATGGATTTTAAAAATGCGTTTAAAATTGCAACCAGCATGAGTTTAATTAGCATGATTTCAATGGAGCTTGCAATGAATCTTACTGATATTATGCTAGAGGGAAGCTTAAAATTATCTTTATCTTCTGTTATACCAGTATTAGCAGTAGGATTTATTGTTCCTTGGCCATATAATTATTGGAGATTGATGAAGTATAATAAAAGTTGTTGTGGATAAGTAATGCGCCCGTAGCTCAGCTGGATAGAGTACTTGGCTACGAACCAAGTGGTCGGGAGTTCGAATCTCTCCGGGCGCGCCAATAATAATAATGAAAAAATTTGCAATTATAATATGTATTTTATTTTTAAATGATAGCAGAATAGCTTTTTCGGAAGAAGGGGTAAAGGGCTTGGGTTTAACGAGCTGTAAAACATTTTATAATGCAAAACCAAATGATAAATTAATATATATTAGTTGGATGGCAGGCTATATTACCTCTCATAATTTAATTAAAAAAAAAATTCATGCAAAAAATGTAAGTTATAACAGATCTCAAATATGGGTTGAATATTACTGTTTTCAACATCCAAACACTTCGTTCAGAGAAGCAGTTGATAAATTTATCAAGGAATTTACAAAATAAAAAAAAATTAATCTTTTTTAGATTGACCTACTTTACCTTTAGCAAACTTACTATATCTATTTTTATAATTTTTATTGAAATTTTTACCTTTGTAATTTGGATTATAGTTTCTATATCTGCGTCTTGTGTTTGATGTTTCTTTTGTATTACCAAAAAATATATTTTTAATAAATTTTAAAAATCTTAAAATTATATTTTCATTTTTAATTGGTATTGGATTATTTGGTTTTATGCTTTTAACGGCTGGCTCTTCCGTTTGGCTTTTTTGAACGTTATTGAAATCATAAATTTCATTTTCTTTTTTTTCAACTAATTCAAAGCTAGACTTATTTTCTGTTTCATCATTATCATCTCTGTATCTTATTATCTTATAATTTGGACTTTCTAGCTCTGGGTTAGGAACAATAATTATATTTACATTATTTATATTATTGATATTGTTTACTTCATTTCTTTTTTCATTCATTAAATAAGTGGATATATTAATTGGAAGTTCAGCTATAACTTTACTAGTATTTACTTTTAATGATTCTTCCTCTATTAATCTTAAAATTGCTAATGACATAGATTTTATATTTCTTATCCTCCCTATACCATCACATAAGTGACAAATTTCTTCTGAAGATTCCCTTAAAGATGGTCTTAATCTTTGTCTTGATAGCTCTAGCAATCCAAATCTAGATATCTTGCCAAATTGAACTTTTGCTCTATCAATTTTTACCGCTTCTTTTATTTTTTCTTCTACTGCTTTTTGATTTTTTATAGATAACATATCTATGAAATCAATTACTAATAAACCACCTAAGTCTCTTATTCTTAATTGCCTCGCAATTTCTTCTGCTGCTTCTAAATTAGTATTTAAGGCTGTTTCCTCGATATCACTTCCTTTTGTAGATCTGGCAGAATTTATATCTATAGATATTAAAGCTTCTGTATGATCTATTACTATTGATCCTCCTGAGGGAAGTGATACCTCTCTACTGAATGCAGTTTCTATTTGATTTTCAACTTGATATTTATTGAATAAAGGTATTTTATCTTCATAAAGTTTAAGTTTACTAACTTGCTGAGGCATAGAAAATTGTAAAAATTCTTTTGCTGTATCATAAACTTCTTGATTATCTACTAGGATTTCATCTATTGAGTCATCCATATTATCTCTTAGAGTTCTAACAATAATATTGCTTTCTCTATAAATCAAGAATGGTCCCTCTTTTTCTTCTGACGAATTTACAATATTTGTCCAAAGGGTAGTGAGATAATCTTGATCCCATTGTAATTCCTCAAGAGTTTTTCCAACTCCAGCTGTTCTTATAATAACTCCACCATCTTTAATTTTTTTTAAGTTATCAAGATTATCTTTTACCTCTTTTCTCTCTGAACCTTCTATTCGTCTAGAGACCCCTCCAGCTTTGGGGTTATTTGGCATTAAAACTAAATACTTTCCTGCCAAACTAATAAATGTCGTAAGTGCTGCGCCTTTATTACCTCTTTCTATTCTTTCAATTTGTACTATTAATTCTTGGCCTTCATTAAGCATATCTTTAATGCTTCTTTTTTTATCAAAAGTTTCATTTTTGAGATATTCTTTAGAAATTTCCTTTAAGGGAAGAAAACCGTGTCTCTCGGCTCCAAAATTTACAAAAGCAGCTTCAAGACTTGGTTCTACTCTCGTAACTATTGCTTTATAAATATTGCCTTTGTTTTGACTGCGTGATTTGTGTTCTATGTCTAAATCGTATAATTTTTGTCCATTTACAGATGCTACTCTCAACTCTTCTTGTTGAGTACCATTTATCAAAATTCTTTTCATTTTTATTCCTATTAAATAAGCAAACAGACATGTATATTATTTCCATAATATTTATGGGTGAATTTATATTAATGAAGGGATTTATATCCAAGTTTTTATTTATATATGTCATTATGCTTGTTTGTATATTGTTATTAAATAGTTTTCGTCATAGCCAAAAACTCATAAATCATTTGAGAATATTACTTATTAAAGTATCCTCGTGCTGATAATATAGCAGTCTTATGAGGATACAGCAAATTATCTAAATTAACCTAAAGGGTAAATTTAATGAAAATAAATGGTAAGACTGAAAAAATAAAGATTACTGCTGGTAATGAAGGTCAAAGATTAGACAATTTTTTATTTGCATATATTAAGCAAATCCCTAAAAGCCATATATATAAGCTTATAAGGACTGGGCAAGTAAGAATTAATAGTTCTAGATCAAAAGCTAGCTCTAAGTTGCATAAAGACGATATTGTTAGAATACCACCATATAAATATTCAGAAAATCTAAAACCTAATATCTCAAAAGATATAATACAAAAAATAAATAAAAATATTATTTTTGAGAATAAAAATATTTTAATTTATAACAAACCACCATTTTTTGCAGTGCACTCAGGAACTAATATTGGATATGGGTTAATTGACGTTTTAAGGATTATAAAAAAAGACTGTGAGAGAGTAGATTTGGTTCATAGGCTAGATAAAAATACAAGTGGTTTAATTATTATTTCTAAAAATATTACCGCACTTCGATATTATCAGGAGGAGATTAAAAAGAATAATGTTGAAAAAAAATATATTTGTTTAGTAGATGGATTGTGGAATAACGAAATAAAAGAATATAATGTAAATCTTCTGCGTAATAATAAATCAAGTATGTCCTTATCAAAGTTTAAAATTTTAAAAACATTTAAGACTTCTACTTTATTAGAAGTTGAAATTGTAACAGGAAAATATCACCAAATTAGGAAACAATGTGCATCTTTAAATCATCCAATTTTAGGCGATACTAAATATGGAGATAATCTGATAAATAAAAAATATAAAAAACTTGGGTTACGAAGAATATTTTTACACGCACACTCATTGTCTTTTTTTTCAATTAAAGAGAGTAAAAAAGAAGTGATAAAATCAAATTTGCCAGAGGATTTATCAATGTTTTTAGATTTACATAAATAATTCCTTATATTGCATTAAAGTGTTGTAAAAATAATGTTAATTTTTTTAAAGGAAGACCAATTAGTCCTGATATATCATTCTCATTATCAGTAAATTCTTTGATTAGAATATCTTTTGCTACTTCGTATCTAAATCCTGCAGATGAATGGAAAGGTTTATGAGTATCAACGTAGTTATATATATCATCTTCACGAAGTTTCTTAATTTTTATTATGTATTCTGAAATGCTTGCTTTATATTCTTTTGTGTTTGAGTTAATTACATACAAGCCAGTATGAAAAATAATCTTCTTGTTTGAAATATATTGAAGATATTGAACTGCAACATCTCTTTTTAATGGCTTGCCAAGTATAGTGCCATTGCAAGATGCGCAAGCATCAGATCCAATAATAATGCAATCATTATTTTCCTTAGAAATTTTAATTGCTTTTTGCTTTGATAGCCTTAAAGCCATAACTTCAGGCTTTTCATTTGGCAATCTTGTCTCATCAATATTTGGAGATATACAAGTAAAATCAACGTTTAATGTCTCCATAAGTGATGCTCTAAACCTAGAACTACTAGCTAAAATTATTTTTTTCTTTTTCATTAATTTTTCCTGTATAATCACCTAAAATCTATTTAAATAAAAGTAAATTTTAATAAGGAACTATAATATGGCTGTTCAAAAAAGTAAAAAAACTAGTTCAAAAAGGGGAATGAGGAGATCTCACGATCACCTTAACACTCCTAAACTTTCTCAAGATCCTACTTCAGGTGAAACACATATGAGACACCACGTTTCAAAAAATGGTTTCTACAAAGGTAATCAAGTAATTGTGCCTAAATCTGAGGATAGTTCTAATAAAGAAGATAGTTAATCTCAAAAACTACTTTTTCTAATTATAATGAAAAAAGAAACTAGAATTGCTGTAGATGCCATGGGTGGTGATGGCGGTCCTGAAGTTATAATGCCTTCTCTTAAAGATTTCTTATTACATAATAGCGACGTACAACTAAATGTTTTTGGAAATGAAAATATTTTATCATCTTACCTTAATATTTTTGATAATAATTTAATAAAAAAAATTAAAATAATTCATACTGACGAAAAAGTTAATAGTGAGGACTCTCCATCTCATGCATTAAGACATAAAAAAAATTCCTCGATGAGCTTAGCAATTGAGTCAGTAAAAAAAAATGAATCGCAGGCCTGTGTTAGTGCAGGTAATACTGGCGCATTAATGGCAATTTCAAGATATATTCTTGGAACTTTAGATGGAATTGATAGGCCAGCAATAGAAAGTATGTTGCCATCATTAAATGGTCATACACATGTTTTAGACCTTGGTGCAAATATAGATTGCAAAGCAGAACATTTGTATCAATTTGCAGTAATGGGCTCAGTTTTATCTATGATACTTGATGATAAAAACAACCCTAGCGTTGGTCTACTTAATGTTGGCGAGGAAATAATAAAAGGTAATGCGCAAGTAAAAAATACCCATGAATTGCTAAAGAAGGGTAATTTAAATTATATCGGTTTTGTGGAGGGAGATGACATTTTTTGTGGTAATATTGATGTTGTTGTTTGTGATGGTTTCGTTGGTAATATTGCTTTAAAAACAAGCGAGGGGATAGCTAAATTTATTTCATCAAAATTAAAGGATGAATTTAAAAAGAACTTTTTTACAAAAATTGCAGGTTTGTCTTCTTCTAAAGTATTGAGATCGTTCAAAAAAATTGTTGATCCAAGAAGATATAACGGAGCAAGTTTACTTGGACTGAAAGGAATAGTTATTAAAAGTCATGGGGGAGCTGATTCATTTGCTTTTAAAACCTCTTTAGATATAGCTTTAAAAGAAGTGATAAAAGATGTTCCATCTTGTATTGATAAAAAATTAAAAGAGATGCTGAGTTAAGTATTATGTTTTCAAAAATTATTTCAACAGGTGGTTATTTGCCAAAAAAAATTCTTACGAATAAGGATTTAGAAAAAAAAGTTGATACAACTCATGAATGGATTATGGAGAGAACTGGCATAGAACAAAGACATATAGCCGATGATAAAGAATCAACTTCTTTTATGGCAACAAGAGCTGCAGAGGATGCGTTAAAGAATTCAAATTTAAGCAGTACCGATATAGACTTAATTATCGTTGCAACAACTACACCAGATCAAATTTTTCCAAGTACAGCATGTATTGTTCAAAATAACTTAAATATAAATTCGCCTGCTTTTGATATTCAAGCAGCTTGCACGGGTTTTATTTATGCATTAAGCATTGCTGATAATTATATTAAAACAGGATTTAGCAAAAATATATTAGTTATAGGTGCAGAAAAATATTCAAATTTACTGGATTGGAGCGACAGGTCAACTTGCGTATTATTTGGTGACGGAGCTGGAGCAGTAATATTGTCTGCTAACAAGGACAAAGGAATTATTTCGTCTTTAATTCATGCTGATGGACAATATAATAATTTGTTATCAGTGGAAAAGAATCGTATTAAAATGAAAGGAAACGAGGTTTTTAAGATTGCAGTTAATAAATTAAGTAACTTGGTAGACGAGACGTTAACTAAAAATAATTTTGATAAAACTGATATTGATTGGTTAGTGCCACATCAAGCAAATTTAAGAATTATAAGAGCAACGGCTAAGAAATTGTCTATGCCGTTAGAAAGAGTAGTTGTTACTGTCAATAAACATGCCAATACTTCAGCAGCGTCAATACCATTGGCTTTAAATGAAGCAGTGCGGGACGGAAGAATTAGAGAAGATCAAATAATATTATTAGAAGCATTTGGAAGTGGATTTACTTGGGGATCAGTATTACTGCGGTATTAATAATTGATAGATATTAAGGATATTAAGAATAGTCTAAAAAATATGACATCAAATCCTGGTGTTTATAAAATGTTTGATTCAAAAAATAATGTCATATATGTTGGAAAAGCAAAAAATTTAAAAAAACGAGTATCTTCATATTTTCAAAATAAAAATCATTCTATAAGAATTAAGAGAATGATTAGTTTAATTAAAACCGTTCAAATAACAATTACAAATTCGGAAGCAGACGCTTTTTTATTAGAGAATATTCAAATAAAAAAGTTCAGGCCAAAATTTAATATCCTGTTGAGAGACGATAAATCTTATCCATATATTTACGTTGATACACAGCACAACTTTCCACGATTAAGTTTTTATAGAGGAAAAAGAAAAAAAATTGGCAAACATTTTGGCCCATATTCTAATGTTTATTCCGTAAGAGAAGCTTTGAGCACATTGCAAAAGTTATTTAAAGTAAGGCAATGTAGTGATTCTTTTTTCTCTAACAGATCTAGACCTTGTTTGCAGTATCAAATAAAAAGATGTTCGGCTCCTTGCGTAGGTTTAATTAATGAGAGAAATTATAAAACCGACATCGAGTTGTCAATGAAGTTTTTAGATGGCAAGAATACTGAAATAATAAAATTATTAATTAAAAAGATGGAAAAAGCTTCAAAAGAATTAAATTATGAATTAGCTGCAGCATATAGAGATCAAATTGAATCATTAAGACATACTTGCGAAAAAAGCTTAATAAGTAGTGATACAGGAGATGTTGATATAATATCGATAAACGTAAAATTAGGAACTGCATGTATACAAGTTTTTAATATTCGAAACGGCGTGAATTTTGGAAATGAAATTTTTTTTCCTGATATTGATGAAGATATGACTGAAGGAACTTTATTAAGTATATTTATTGGACAGTATTATATGTCTAAACAAATTCCTAAAGAAATTATTTTAAATAAATATACAAAAGATAAAAAACTATTACAGTTTATCTTATCAAAGAAAAAATCCTCAAAAGTATTAATCACAAATAATGTTAGAGGAAAAAGGCAAAAATGGGTGGAATTAGCTGAAAAAAATACACTTGATTCTTTAAATACAAAAATACTTAGCAAAAGAAATATGTTAAATAGATTTCAAGCCTTACAAGAGGCATTGCAATTAAATGAAATCCCAAAAAAACTTGAGTGTTTTGATGTAAGTCATACTTTTGGAGAAGAAACAGTTGCGTCTTGTGTTTCTTTTTCGGTAGAGGGACCACAAAAAAAAAACTATAGAAGATTTAATATTAAAAGTACAAGTGTAGGCGATGATTATGCTGCAATTAAAGAAACATTACAAAGACACTTTTCAAAATTTAAAAAAAGTGAGATGCTTCTCCCTGATATATGTTTTATAGACGGAGGAGTTGGCCAAGTAAATGTTGCATTAAAAGTTATGGAAGAATTACAAATTTCAACAGTTAAAATTATTGGTGTATCAAAAGGTAAAGAAAGAATTGCTGGAGAAGAGACTATAATAGCTGATTATGGAAAAACAAAAATAAAACTCAAAAAAAATTCTATTGCTTTACACCTTATTCAGCAAATCAGAGATGAGGCTCATAGATTTGCAATTACTGGACACAGAAAGAAAAGAGACAAGATTAAGTTCCAATCTCCATTAGAAGAGATACCTGGATTGGGCCCAAAAAGGAAACAAATTCTATTAAAGTATTTTGGTGGTTTACAAGGAGTAATTGCTGCTGGTGAAGATGAGATAAAAAAAATACCAGGAATAAATAAAGCCCTAGCAGAAGCTATTTATTTTAGATTTCATAATAATTAATTCATGACATATGCTAATTTTATAACAAGCTTTAGAATTATATTAATACCCATAATGGTATTATTTTTCTTTTTTAGTCCAGAAGGGCCAAGATATATTGTTATAGCAATATATATTATTGCCGCAATGACTGATTATTTTGATGGTTTTGTTGCAAGAAAGTACAGTCAGGTTACAAAATTTGGAAAGTTTATAGATCCAGTTGCTGATAAAATTTTAGTAGTATCCTCTTTATTGTTAATTCTTTATCACCATAATAGGGTAGAAATATTTATTCCTATTTGTATTATTATATTAAGAGAGGTGATAATATCGTCATTAAGAGAATGGAAAGCAATTAATTTTAAAAAAACTATAGAAGTAAATAAACTTGGTAAAATAAAAACAACATTTCAATTATTTGCAATAGGTTTTTTGCTTTTTGATGGAACTATCTTTACAATAAGTACATATGTAGTAGGTTTATGTGGTATTTATATAGCAGCCTTTTTATCATTAGTTTCTATGATAAAATATATGGGAATTGTTATAAAGCCATAAAATTTTTTGCGGGAATAGCTCATCTGGTAGAGCGCAACCTTGCCAAGGTTGAGGTCGCGAGTTCGAGCCTCGTTTCCCGCTCCATTTTTTGATAGTGGCTGAGTGGCAGAGTGGTTATGCTGCGGTCTGCAAAACCGTCTACGCCGGTTCAATTCCGACCTCAGCCTCCACAAATAGAAATAGGTTTAATTTATGAGAAATTTATACGATTATCCAATTGGTCAAAATTTTCCGGAGGAGTTTAATGTAATTATTGAAGTCCCTCAAGGAAGTAATAATAAATATGAATATAATTCTGAGTATGATGTTTTTCAGCTAGATCGAGTTCTTTATAGCTCTGTTCACTACCCAGGATGTTATGGAT
>JAYOZO010000031.1:0-12170 GCA_038154165.1 Thiothrix sp. | reverse complement strand
GTTTTGAAAGAAAACTAATATTAGTTGGGGTTGGATATAAAGCAGAAGTTAAAAATAAAGTATTACATTTAAACCTTGGATTTTCACATCCTATTTTATATGAGTTCTCAGAAGAAATTGAAATTACTACACCTAGCTTAACTGAAATATCAATAAAAGGTGTTGATAAACAAAAGGTTGGGCAAATAGCAGCGGATATAAGAGCATTTAGACCGCCAGAGCCATACAAAGGTAAAGGTGTAAAATATAATGACGAAAATATATTAAGAAAAGAGGCTAAGAAAAAATAAATGAAAAATAGATTAGCGAGATTAAAATCTGCAAAAAAAATTAGAAGCAAGATAATTTCTAGTGAAAAACATAGGTTAACCGTTTATAAAACAGCTATGCACACATATGTTCAATTATTTACCCCTAAAGGTGAAATCATTGCTTCCGCAAGTTCATTAGAAAAAAATATTATTAAAAATAAATTACATACTGGAAATATTGAGACAGCAAAAATATTAGGAAAAATTATTGCAGAAAGAGCTTTAGAAAAAAATGTAAAAGAAGCTGCTTTTGATAGAAGCGGGTTTAATTATCATGGGCGCGTCAAAGCTATAGCAGAGTCTGCAAGAGAAAATGGTTTAAAATTATAAAATATAAATAGAGAAAAATATGTCTACAAATATAGAAAAATACCAAGGAAGTGAGGAACTATTAGAAAAATTAGTTAAAGTTAATAGGGTAGCCAAAGTTGTTAAAGGCGGTAGACAATTTGGTTTTACTGCATTAACTGTTATTGGCGATGGTAATGGAAGAGTTGGTATGGGTTATGGAAAAGCAAAAGAAGTTCCATTAGCAATTCAAAAGGCAATGGAAAAAGCGAGAAGAGATATGACAAAGATATCAATAATTAATGGCACACTTCATTACCCACTTGTTGGAAGACACGGTGCAGCAAGAGTTTATATGCAACCCGCATCAGAAGGTACAGGTGTAATTGCTGGAGGAGCTATGAGAGCAGTATTCGAAGTTTTAGGGGTACATAATGTATTAGCTAAATGTATCGGTACGACAAACCCAATTAATGTCGTAAGAGCGACGATTAATGGCCTTAGATCAGTTCAATCCCCACAACATGTTTCAAATAAACGCGGAAAAAAAATAGAGCATATTTTAGGTATTAAAGATGTCAAAAATTAAATTAACATTAATAAAAAGCTTAAGTGGTAGATTAAAAGCGCATCAGGAATGTGCAAAAGGTCTTGGTATAAAAAAAATCCATAAGACTATTGAAGTAAATGACACGCCAGAAAATTGGGGAATGATTAACAAAATTAATTATTTATTAAAGGTTGAAAAATAAAATGGAACTAAATACATTAGCACCTGTTGTAAAAAAGAAAAATTCTAAAAGAGTTGGAAGAGGTATTGGCTCTGGAACAGGTAAAACTGCTAGTAGAGGACATAAAGGGCAAAAATCAAGAGCCGGAGGATATCATAAAAATGGATTCGAAGGGGGTCAAATGCCTTTACAAAGAAGATTACCAAAAATTGGATTTACTTCAAGAAATAATGATACTGCTAGACTAAGATTAAGTGAATTAAATTTCGAAGGAAATGAAAATATTACTGTTGAATCTTTGAAAGAAAAAAAAATAATTTCCCATTCAGCAAAAAAAGTAAAAGTTTTTTTATCTGGTAGTTTAGATTCAAAAGTTAACTTAAAAGGTATAATGGTAACCTCAAGTGTTAAAAAAATTATAGAAGAATTAGGCGGAAAAATAACAGAATAAAATATGGAAGAACTTAAGAAAAGATTGATATTTGTTTTTGGTGCTATTCTAGTTTATAGAATAGGAACATATATTCCTGTTCCCGGAATTAATCCTGCCGCACTAGCAACATTTTTCGAGCAACAAAGTGGAACAATTATCGATATGTTCAATATGTTTTCTGGAGGAGCATTAGAGAGATTTAGTATACTAGCATTAGGAATTATGCCTTATATATCAGCATCTATTATAATGCAGCTAATGTCTTCAACAATGCCATCACTTAAACAATTAAAAAAAGAAGGTGATGCTGGAAGAAAAAAAATTTTACAATACACAAGATTTGGAACATTAGCATTATCAACATTGCAGGCTGGCGGAGTTGCAGTTGCGCTTCAATCTCAAGGAATAGCACTCTACACTGGTTCAGGCTTTGTTTTTTCAACTATAATAACATTAGTAACAGGAACTATGTTTTTAATGTGGTTGGGTGAACAAATTTCTGATAAAGGAATAGGTAACGGTATATCAATAATAATATTTATAGGTATTGTTTCAGGTTTACCAACGGCTATTGGAGGAACTCTAGAACTTGCGAGCACTGGTGAGTTAAGTTCGGCAATTGTTGTTATGATACTATTTTTAGCCATAGCAGTAACAGCTTTTGTTGTTTTTGTTGAAAGAGGTCAAAGAAAGATCACAGTAAATTATGCAAGAAGACAACAAGGAAGAAAAATGGTTCAAGCACAATCAAGCTATTTGCCATTAAAATTAAATATGGCTGGTGTTATTCCACCAATTTTCGCGTCAAGCATAATTTTATTTCCATCAACATTAGGTCAATGGGCTGGATCATCTAATAATATGAGTTGGTTAAAAGATATATCTTCTACTTTAGCTCCTGGCCAACCTTTATATGTAATATTCTATGCTGCAGCTATTATATTTTTCTGTTTTTTCTATACAGCTTTAGTATATGATTCAAGGGAAACTTCAGAGAATTTAAAAAAATCAGGCGCATCGATTCCAGGAGTAAGACCTGGAGAGCAAACTGCAAAATATATAGATAGCGTTTTAACTAAATTAACAGCGGTTGGTGCAATATATATTACATTAGTATGTTTAGTTCCAGAATTTTTAATTATTGGACTAAATGTCCCATTTTATTTTGGAGGTACTTCGTTATTAATTATTGTCGTTGTTATAATGGATTTTATTGGGCAACTTCAGTCACATATGATGAATTATCAATATGGAAATTTAATGAAAAAATCAAATTTACAGGGTTATAGAAGATGAAAGTCAGAGCGTCAGTAAAAAAAATTTGCAGAAACTGCAAAATTATAAAAAGAAATCGTGTAATTAGGGTTATATGTGTTAATCCTCGTCATAAACAAAGGCAAGGATAATAATGATTGACCAGAAGCACTATATTGATAGAATACATAACATTTTTCAGGGATTAAAATGGCTAGAATAGCAGGAATAAATGTTTCAGATAATAAACATACTGTAATTGCTTTGCAGTCAATTTATGGTATTGGACCAACGCGAGCTAAGAAAATTTGCGAAGTTACAAAAATTAGTCCAAGCATTAAAATAAAAGAGTTAACTGATGACGAGATAGAAACACTTAGATCAGAAGTTGTTAAATATAATATTGAAGGTGATTTAAGAAGAGAAGTTACCTTAAATATTAAAAGACTAATGGACTTGGGTTCATATAGAGGTATTAGACATAGAAAGGGTCTTCCTTTAAGAGGGCAAAAAACAAAGAATAACTCTAGGACAAGAAAAGGACCTAGAAAAGCAATCAGAAAATAATAAGGTAACTTAATGGCTAAAGTGAACACAAAAACAAAAAAGAAAACAAAAAAAGTAGTAACTGATGGAGTTGCTGTTATTAATTCAACATTTAATAACACTATAATTACAATAACTGATAGACAAGGAAATACGTTATGCTGGGCTACTGCTGGTGGTTCAGGTTTTAGAGGATCAAGGAAAAGTACCCCTTTTGCTGCTCAAGTTGCAGCAGAGAAAGTAGGAACTCTAGGAAAAGAATATGGACTAAAAAATCTTGTTGTTCTTGTGAAGGGACCTGGACCTGGGAGAGAGTCTGCTGTTAGGGCTCTAAATAACTTAGGATATAAGATAACAGATATAAATGATATAACACCAATACCTCATAATGGTTGTAGACCACCTAAAAAAAGGAGAGTGTAAGTGGCTAGATACATAGGACCAAAATGTAAACTGATGAGAAGAGAGGGTACTGATCTTCTGTTAAAAAGCAAAAGTAGATCATTAGAATCGAAATGTAAAATTGATAATCAGCCCGGTCAACATTCTGATAAATCTCAAAGATTATCTGATTATGGATTGCAGTTACGTGAAAAACAAAAATTAAAAAGAATTTATGGTATTTTAGAAAAACAATTTAGACTTTATTATAAAAGAGCTGCAAGAAAAAGTGGATCTACTGGTGAAAATCTTCTTCAATTATTAGAGTGTAGATTAGATAATGTTGTTTACAGAATGGGTTTTGGATCTACGAGAGCTGAGTCTAGACAGCTTGTTAGTCACAAAGCAATTTTAGTTAATGGTATGACAGTCAATATACCGTCATTCCAAGTTTCAGCAGAAGATATTATCTCCGTAAAAGAAAAAGCAAGAAATCAAATAAGAATTAAAGATTCTTTGGCTTTAAACGATCAATATGGGGATATCTCATCTTGGGTTTCTGTTGACAGTAAAAAAATGGAAGGAGTTTTTAAATCTATACCTGAAAGAATGGACTTGCCTTCAGATATAAATGAATCATTAGTTGTTGAATTATATTCTAAATAAAAGAGGTATATTATTGTGTCAAATTTTAATAATTTATTAAAACCAAGAATAGTTAATATAGAAAGTATTTCTTTAAATAGTACTAGAGTTACATTGGAACCTTTAGAAAGAGGTTTTGGGCATACACTTGGAAGTGCACTAAGAAGAATAATGCTTTCATCTATTGTTGGCTCTTCAGTTACTGAAGTTTCAATAGATGGTGTGCAACACGAATATAGTACTATAGAAGGTATTCAGGAAGACGTTATAGATATAATGCTTAACTTAAAGGGTATAGCTTTTAAGATGAATGGAAATAAAAGCGCATCATTGAGATTATCTAAAAGTGAAATTGGTCCAGTATTAGCTTCGGATATAGAATTAAAGAATAATATTGAAATAGTTAATCCTAATCATGTAATTGCCAATATTACAACAAAAGGTGCATCAATAAATATGCAAATAGAGGTTAATGAGGGAATAGGATATTCATCAGCTAGTCAAAGAAAAAATCAATCAAATAGAACAATTGGGTCTTTGTTAATAGATGCAAGTTATAGTCCGATTAATAAAGTATCTTATAAAGTAGATTCTGCTAGAGTTGAGCAAAGAACTGACTTAGATAAATTAATTATAGAGTTAGAAACTGATGGTACAATAGACCCAGAATCTTGTATAAGAGAAGCCGCAACAATTCTTCATGATCAAGTTTCAGTATTTGTTGATTTAAAAGCTATAGAAGAAACTGAACAAAAAACCGAACAAGTAGAAATTGACCCTAATTTATTAAGGCCAGTAGATGATCTAGAATTGACCGTCAGATCAGCAAATTGTTTAAAAGCTGAAAATGTATATTATATAGGTGATTTAATTCAAAGAAGTGAGAATGAATTATTGAAGACACCTAATCTAGGTAAAAAATCTTTGACAGAAATTAAAGATATTTTAGCAACATATGGATTATCATTAGGCATGAAACTTGATAATTGGCCTCCAAGTAATCTAAATGATCAAGATAGTCAATTGAAAAAGTTTTAGGAGTATAGTTAATGAGACATAAATATTCTGGCAGAAAACTTAACAGAACATCATCACATAGAGCAGCAATGTTTAAAAATATGATGACATCTTTAATTGAACATGAAGAGATTAAAACTACTTTGCCAAAAGCAAAAGAGTTAAGAGGTTTTTTAGAAAGATTAATTACTATATCAAAAGTAGATACAGTTGCTAAAAGAAGAATTGTTTTTTCAAGAGTTAGATCTAAAGAAGCAGTTTCAAAATTATTTAATGACCTAGGCCCAAGATTTAAAAAGAGACCTGGTGGGTATTTAAGAATATTAAAATGTGGATTTAGAGCAGGAGATAATGCTCCTATGGCAATAATACAACTTGTTGATAAAAAACAAGATGTTAATAAAGATTCATAATATTTCTTTTAAATACTTTCCGGTATAAGAAAACCTATGATTAGAAACCATTTCGGGGTTCCCTTGGCAAATAATTTTACCGCCTTTATCTCCACCTTCTGGTCCCATATCTATAATCCAATCAGCTGTTTTAATAACATCAAGATTGTGTTCAATAATTAAAATAGTATTGCCTTTGTCTCTTAATTTATGAATTATATTTAATAGTTGTTTTATGTCATGAAAGTGTAAACCAGTTGTTGGTTCATCAAAAATGTAAATAGTTCTCCCAGTATCTTTCTTTGATAATTCTTTTGCTAATTTTATTCTTTGTGCTTCTCCACCAGATAAAGTCGTAGCGTTTTGACCAACTTTTATATACGAGAGACCAACATCTATAAGTGTTATTAGTTTTCTCTTTATTGTCGGAACGTTATCGAAAAAAATATGTGCATCTTCTACGGTCATGTCTAAAACTTCAGTTATATTTTTATTTTTATATGTAATTTCTAAAGTAGAGTTATTATATCTTTTCCCTTTACAAATATCACATTGAACATATATGTCAGGTAAAAAATGCATTTCAACTTTTATAACGCCATCACCATGACAGGATTCACATCTTCCACCCTTTATATTAAAACTAAACCTGCCAGGATTATATCCTCTTGAGCGTGATTCTTGGGTTGAAGCAAATAAATCTCTAATTAATGTAAATAGGCCTGTATATGTTGCAGGATTAGATCTGGGAGTTCTTCCAATTGGACTTTGATTAATTTCAATAATCTTATCAAGTTCTTGCCAGCCATCAATTTTTTTAATTGCACCGTAAGAACAACTATTTTTATTTATTTTATTACTTAAATACTTATATAAAGTTTCGTTTATTAAAGTTGATTTCCCTGAGCCTGAAACACCAGTAATGCAAGTCATAAGTCCTATTGGAATATCAACATCTATATTTTTTAAATTATTTGAAGTAGCACCGCGTATGCTAATATTTTTCTTATTAGGTTTTACTCTTGTAGACGGTACTTCTATTTTATTTTTCCCTGAAATATATTTACCAGTTATTGATTTACTATTTTTTTCAATTTCATTTGGTGTTCCTTCTGCTATAATTTTTCCACCATGGATTCCTGCTCCTGGGCCAATATCAATAACATGATCTGCAGCTCTTATAGTGCATTCATCATGTTCTACAACTATTACAGTGTTTCCAAGATCTCTAAGGTGATAGAGAGTCTCTATAAGTTTATCATTATCTCTTTGGTGCAAACCTATTGAAGGCTCATCTAAAATATATGTTACGCCTACTAATCCAGCTCCAATTTGACTTGCAAGTCTTATCCTTTGGTTTTCTCCACCAGATAAAGTTTCAGCGCTCCTATCTAGACTAAGATAATTCAAACCTACATTATTTAAAAAACCTAATCTTGAAATTATTTCTGAAATTAACTTTTCAGAAATTTTTTTTCTTTTCCCTTTAAGTTTTAATTTTTTAAAAAAATTTAAGCTATCTTGAATAGCTAATTGAGAAATTTCAGAGATATTTAATCCGTCTATTAAAACATTTAGAGCATGCTCAGATAATCTTGAGCCTTTACAAAAACTACAAGGTTGTTTTGAGACATACTTATTTAGCTCTTCTCTCACAAAATTTGACTCAGTATTATTGTATCTTCTATGAAAATTATTAATTACACCTTCAAAAGGTTGCAATTTCGTTATTTTTTTTCCAGAATTATTATAATAAGTGAATTTAATATTTTCTTTGTCAGTACCATAAAAAATTATACTTTGATTTTTTTTGCTAAGCTCTGAAAAAGGAGTTTCTGTATTAAAATTATAGTGATCTGATAGTGATTTTATTATTTGATAATAAAACTCATTTCTTTTGTCCCATCCTTTTATTGCTCCATTAGAAAGACTTAGCTCATGATTTACAATTTTATTTTCATCAAAAAAAGAGCTCATTCCTAGTCCATCACATTCTTTGCAAGCACCTATAGGACTATTAAAAGAAAATAATCTAGGTTCTAATTCATCGATACTATAACCACATTCAGGGCAAGCAAATTTTGAAGAGTAGTTATGATTAGTATTATTATCTTTAGAAAATATAGTTACTATATCATTTTTATAATTTAAGGCAGTTTCTACAGATTCCGTTAGTCTAATTTTTGATGAAATGTTAACCTTGAGCCTATCTATAACTAGTTCAATAGTATTATTTTTTTTTGGATCAACTTTTGGGATATCACTGATATTATAAATAACTCCATTTATTCTTAATCTTGCAAAACCTTTTATTTTTGCATCATCTATTAAATTTTTATGTTCTCCTTTTCTATTTAAGATTATTGGTGTTAGGATAATAATTGATTCATCATTATCGTGCTTTTCAAACAAATCCTCAACGATCTCACTGGCAGATTTTCCTTCAAGGGGTTTTTTGTGGGTTGGGCATATGGGTAGTCCAGCCCTAGCGTATAAAAGTCTTAAATAATCATGTATTTCTGTTATTGTGCCAACTGTTGATCTTGGGTTATGCGAAGTTGTTTTTTGTTCTATCGATATAGCAGGTGATAGCCCTTCAATATGATCAACTTCGGGTCTTTCCATTCTTGTTAAAAATTGTCTAGCATAAGCTGATAATGATTCAACATATCTTCGCTGTCCTTCAGCAAAGATTGTATCAAATGCTAATGATGATTTTCCAGATCCAGAAAGACCTGTGATAACAACGAGTTTATCTCTAGGTATAGTTACATCAATATTTTTTAAATTATGGCTTCTAGCACCTTTAATTACTATATTCTGCATTTACATATGATATTATTAGATAAAATAATAGAATATATCTTGTAAGCTTAAAGGTATAGTATTAATTTAAAAATATAGACTATTTATAATTTTATGGAGTATGGAAATGGCAGGAGTAAATAAGGTAATAATTTTAGGCAACCTTGGCGCTGACCCTGAGTTCAGATCTTCCCCTTCTGGCGTAACCTCGTGTCGATTAAGTATAGCTACATCAATCAATTGGACGGATAAGTCATCAGGTGAAAAAAAAGAAAAAACTGAATGGCACCGTGTTATTTTTTTTGGGAGAAGCGCGGAAGTCATAGATCAATATTTAAAAAAGGGTCAACAGCTATATGTAGAAGGAAGATTGCAGACAAGTAAATATGAAAAAGATGGTGTGGAGAGATATACTACTGACATTATAGGCGAATCATTTAATTTTATAGGCGGCACATCTTCAGGCGCAAGTGAAAATAAAAATCAATTTAATGATGATATAAATCAAGAAACAAAAAGTAGTTTTGAACAAATAAATTCAGATGAATTTGATGACGATATTCCATTTTAAACTTGTTAAATTTATTTAATCTAAAATGTTGCTAATTATATTTGCCTCTATAATATTGCTATCATTTATTCTTACTATTTTTTTAGAAAAAATTTTTATAAAAATGAATATATTTATTGACATTCCATCAAATAGAAAAGTACATATAAATACTGTTCCTTCTGCTGGCGGCTTAGCAATAATACTTTCTTTTTTTATTTATATTTCTCTTTTATCAAAACTTTATTCAGTTGACACTTTTTCTTTTCTAGTGTTGTTTTTTGCTGCAATACCTATAATTATTACTGGCCTAATAGATGATAAAAAAGAAGTAAATGTATTTATACGATTAATAGCCCAATTTTTTTCAGCGCTACTAATAATTTATTATTTTCAAATCAATAATAATATATTTGATCACTATAATAATCAAAATTCTATAATACTTATTATTTTATCTTTACTATTATCGGTTTGGTTAATGAATTTATATAATTTTATGGATGGAATTGATGCTTATGCTGCTTCTGAATGTATATTTGTGTCATTTTCTTCAGCATTAATTGCTTATGCGAATAATACTGATAATATAATGTTCCTATATTTAATAGGCTTAGGTTTAGCATCTTTTGGATTTATATTAAGAAATTGGTATCCTGCTAAAATATTTATGGGAGATACAGGTAGTGTTACTATTGGTTGTATTTTCGCTTTTTTTATATTTTATAGTGGTTCAGAATCAGTTTTAAGCATTTATACCTGGTTAATTTTACTATCAATATTTATCTCTGATGCGACATATACGCTATTTGTAAGAATTGTCACAAAAAAAAACTTTTCAAAACCTCATCTTACACATGCATTCCACATAATTTCCAGGAAAACAACTCAATTGTTTACTATTAAGACTATGATTCTTGTTAATTTATTATGGGTTTTCCCATTAGCATTTTTATCAAATTTATTTAGCAATTATCATATAATAATTACATGTATAGCATATTTGCCCTTGTTAATTTTTTTAATTAAAATTGGCGCTGGTTTAGAAAATAATACAATAAAATAAAATGAAAAAAAAATACTACATTGAAACACAGGGCTGTCAAATGAATGAATATGACAGTAGAAAAATGGAAAATTTATTTTTGCAAAAGATGAATTTTGAGAAAACCGACATAAAAGAAAATGCAGATGTATTGATTGTTAATACCTGCTCTATTAGAGAAAAAGCGCAAGAAAAAGTTTTTTCATTATTAGGAAGTTGGAATAAATTAAAAAATAAAAATCCAGATATTGTTATTGGCGTAGCAGGTTGTGTTGCTTCTCAAGAAAGTAATTCTATAAAATTAAGGGCGCCATATGTGGATATGATTATTGGGCCGCAAACAATTCATCGTTTACCTCAAATATATGAAGATTGTACAAAGACCAAGAAAACTATTATCGACATAGAATTTCCATTAGTTGAAAAGTTTGATAATCTTCCGTCAGAAAAAGTTTCAAAATTTTCAGAGTATGTAACAATTATGGAGGGATGCAGCAAATATTGTTCTTATTGTGTAGTTCCATATACTAGAGGAGTTGAAGTTAGCAGACCACTAAATGATATTTTATACGAAATAAATAGTTTAGTAAAAAGTGGTACGAAAGAAATTGTGCTTTTAGGACAAAATGTTAATGCATATAAATATAAAGATAAAAAAGGAAATTTTGTTAATTTTGGTTTATTATTATTCTATATTGCAAGAAATAAAAATATCAGAAGAATAAGATACACAACATCGCATCCTAATAATTTTGACGAAGAAACGTACTTAGCGTATAAGAAACTCCCGCAATTAGTGAGCCACTTGCATCTTCCTATACAAAGCGGATCTGACCGTGTATTAGCATTAATGAAAAGAGGTTATACAGTATTAGAATACAAATCAGTTATTAATAAACTTAAAAAAGCTCGACCGGATATTACTTTTTCATCAGACTTTATAGTTGGTTTTCCAGGAGAAACAGAAGAAGATTTTTTGAAAACAATAGATATTGTTAAACAGGTTGATTATGATCATTCCTATAGTTTTATATATAGTAAGAGGCCTGGAACGCCTGCAGCTTCTATAATAGATAATGTGTCATTAGATGAAAAAAAAGAAAGATTAGCTTTTCTAAAAAAAACAATAGATGATTTATCTAAAAATAAATCTAAATCAATTATAGGAAAAGTAGCTGAAATACTTATAGAAGGTAAGTCATCAAAATATAAAAATATGGTAACAGGAAGAACAACTAATAATAAGATAATTAATATAGTTGGCGATAGAAGCCTAATAGGAAAAATCTTAAATGTAAAGGTTAAACAACTAGAAAATAAAACATTACTTGGAGAAATTTTATAAAATAATTTTATGGATAAAATAGAAATATTACTCGAGCCTGTTGATAATGAGAGATTATTAAATCTATGTGGCCCATTAAATAATAATATAAAAGAAATAGAGCAAAGATTTGATGTTGAAATAAATCATAGAGGAAATTTATTTTATTTTTCGGGTGATAAAAAAAATATAAAAATTGCATCTCAGGCTGTTAAAAATTTATATTTTTCAGCAAAAGATAGTAATATTTCAATTGAATCACTAAGAAATTTTCTTCTTGAGCCAGAAATTCTTAATGAAAATAATCTGTCTTTTAAGAATAGCGATTCAAATGAAACATATTTAAAATTCAAAAATTATAAAATTAAAATTTCGTCCGAAGCCCAAAAAAATTTTATAAAATCCATAGAATTTAATGATATAGTGTTTTCAATTGGATCAGCAGGTT
>JAYOZO010000030.1:6566-12752 GCA_038154165.1 Thiothrix sp. | reverse complement strand
CCCTTGAATATATAATCCTTTAATTTCTTCGCCGCTCTCATTATAAAATTTATAAGCTGGAGGGCCGATAACATTCAGGTATTTTAAAAGCTCAATATCTTGTGCGCTATTCTTTGTTATATCAATCTTTATTAATCTAAATTCATTCAGAATTTTTTCTACACTTTTATTCTTAAATGTTTTTTGTTCCATCAATTTACATTCTATACACCAATCAGCATAAATATCTAAGAAAGCTATATTACCATCATTTGAAGACAAAAACTTTTTAAGTTCAGAGACATTTTCAATTTTTTGAAAATTCAAATTTAATTCTTGATGATTTATTTTAATTATTGGAATTAATCTATCTAAAAAAGTTAAAGCAACTATAAGTAATAAAATCCCAAAGAAGTAATTTATATATTTCATCCACTTACCTGTTTTTGGTATGTATTTACCCATAAATGTTCCATACAAAAGAAGAGGAATACTCATTCCCAAAGATAAGCTTAAAAATAAAAGTGCTGTAACAAATACGCCAGGATTTTCTGAACTAACATACATAAAAATTCCTGCTAAAGGAGGAGCAATACAAGGTCCAACTATTAATGCCGAAAAGAACCCCATTAAAAAAGAAGTACTATAATTACCATTATATTTATTTATACTTAAACTATTCACCCAATTTTGGACAGAATTTGGTATCTTTATTTCGTACAACCCAAACATCGATAAAGCTAATAAAGTTAAAATCATTATAAAAAGGATTAAAAATATTGGATCTTGAAAAGCACTCTGAATATTATAAGTTTCTGTTGTGTAACCAACAAATAAACCAACAAGAAAGTATAAAAAACAAAGTCCAAATACGTAATTCAATGATAAAAAAAATGGTTTAACTTTTTTACTTTTATTTGAGTTTATTATTATACCTGAAAGAATAGGAACCATTGGAAGAACGCACGGTGTAAATGATAAAAGCAAACCAAAAACTATAAAGAAAAAAATATTTACAAAAATATTATTTGATAATAATTTTTCATATATCTTTTCAGTCTCAGATATCTTCTTGTAAGATTCTTTAGTTGAATCACTTAGTAAATTAAGATTGAATTTCTTTTTAATGGGTGGATAACATAAGCCTTTATCTGCGCAACCTTGATAACTAACTTCTATAAAATTATCATCTTCTTTTGCTTTTACTTTTAAAAAAAAATCTTCCTTATAAATTTTACTTTCACCAAAAAACTCGTCGTTTATTGTTATTGACTTAGGAAAGCTAATATCAATCAACTCTTTTCCATTTAATATAATTTTTATTTTATCTTTATATAGATAATAGCCTTGAGCTATTTTAAAATTAATTATATAAAAATTATCATTTATTTCTTTTTTTACAGAAATTTGAAACGCATCATCAACTTTTAAAAAAGTATTTTTATTATCATTTATAATTTCATTTGCGTTACAAGCCCCAATAAAGAAATAAGCCCAAAAAAATGTTACTAAAAAATTTTTAATCATGATTTTAATATACTAGCTTAATTAAACTTCCAGGCACTGGCTCTCCGGTTGGGTACATATTATTAATAATCCTTAACCTTCCCTCTGCATGTGTACCAAAAACTGATTTCTTTGCAAGTTTATTAAAAGTATCTCCTTTTTTAGCTTTGTATATTATTATTCTCCTAGGGGACCCCATTTCAATCTCGCTTGGTTTTAGTTTTCTCAAACTACTAATTGTCTTATCAAATAAAGTTACGTTTTTTGAAAAATCTGATTCAGATTTTGATGTTGCAATTATCTGAAAAGCTTCTTTTTTATTTTTATACAAAATAGCTACTCTACATTTGTGTGCTTGACCAAAACTTGTGTCTAATTGAACTGTAGCTGCGTAACCTTTATACTCAGAAACATTTATTTCTTTGCCATCATCAAAGTCTTTTTGATACAGTCTTTCAATAAGCTCTCTCGCTGATATTTTCCTATTTAGATCTCTCATTGTTAATTCAATTAAGATCTCTCTGTCTTTTGAGGTCCCAAGAACTGAAGTTGGTAAATTTTCGATCTTCCAACCTTCTGGAAATTCAATTTTAAAATCTAGTTCTGCATGATAAAAAGATGAACCCCTAGCAGAACCTTGGCCTTCACCTGGCCCAAAAGGTATGCCAGAAATAATATTCAAATATTTTTCTTTATTTTCATCAAGACTTTTTGAATTAATATTAACTTTTGCTGCGTTTATAATTTCCTGAAGTCTCTTGTCATTATCTGGATGAGTAGCAAATACACCGTGATAAGCATATGGCTCTCTATTTTCCTCTTTTGCTAAAACTTTATCAAACTCTTCTTGATTCTTAAGAACACCAATAACTTTTTGTAAGGCGTATGGGTCATACCCGAGTTTCGCTATATATTCCGCTCCAACTCTATCAGCTTCTAATTCTGCTTCCCTACCAAAACCTCTTAAAATTGCTGTAGTCACTATTTGACTTAAATTAGCTAATTGCCTATTACCAACTAATATTCCAAAAACAGTTGTTAATATTCCACTAACTTGATTTTTTGAATATTGCTTAACACCGTGCCTAGCAGTAATATGACCCAACTCATGACCTAATACGCCACATAGTTCAGCCTCACTACCTAGATAAGCTAACATACCACGAGTAACATAAACATAACCTCCTGGAACTGCAAATGCATTTACCTGGGGACTATCTAAAACAGTAAAATGATAAATTAATTCATTTCTATGGCTGACTGCTGCTAATTTTTCTCCAAGATCAGTCACATAGTTCAGAAGCTCTTGATTTTGATAGGCTGTATAAGACTTCATTATTTCTTTATGAGAATTCCTACCAAGCTCTGTTTCCTCATCTTCAGAAAGTAAAACTAAGTCTTTCTGTCCAGTAACAGGATTTGTGGCGCAAGAAGACATTGTTCCTGCTAACGAGAATAAAGCTGATGCTTTTAAAAATGATCTTCTATCCATTCTCTAATATTGCCCAAAAAGAGATCGAATATAAAGGAGTATTAAAAGAATTTTATCATTTATTATATCTTTTTTTGAACTTATCAACTTGACCAGCTGTATCAAGAATTTTTTGCTTACCAGTATAAAAAGGGTGGCATTGTGAACACACATCCACAGATAATGTTGAATCTTTATATGTAGATCTTGTAGTAAATTTATTGCCACAACTGCACAATACTTGAATTTCATTGTAGCTTGGATGAATATTTTTTTGCATAATTATAGTATATAAAAATTTAGATAGGAATAATACCTAAAGAAGTATGTCCCTACAAGAAATATTATTATGCATCGGGAGTATAATAAAAAAATAATATAATAATAAATTCTAAATGAATTAATTGACATATTTATTAATAAATTTTAATAAATATATATAAATTATTGTTTTGTTTTGGTATTTTTTATATCCACAAAAATTGTGGATAAGTCTGTGTAAAAGAGCTAAGAATTTAATAAGAATTCATACATAGTTTGAGAACTATCAGATTGATCAAATTATGAACAATATAAGTATTTGTTTTTATTGAATTAATTTTGATAATTTTAGAATTTTTTTTTTTTTAATAAATTTGTAAAAATTCTTGACAAAATTATTATCTGTGAATAAATGATGAAATTTCACCCTGATTTTATAAAAAAAATAAAAAGCAAGATAAATTTCACAATAATTTTTTTCTTGTTATATTTTTTATAATATTATCTATATCTTGTGAAAATAGTCTCAATGCCTTACCTCTATGGCTAATAGTATTTTTTTTTGCTTCTGAGAGCTCAGCCGCAGTACATTTTAACTCTGGTAAGTAAAATAAAGGGTCATACCCAAATCCTTTATTTCCCTCTTCTTTAAGGTTAATTTTACCCTCCCAGGTCGAATTAAATACCCATGGTGCTGATGAATTAAAGTTTAACAAGAAAACTATACAACAATGGTATCTAGCCGTTCTTTGATCAATTGGCACACCCTTTAATTCTTCTAATAATAATTTATTATTTAGATTGTCGTCACATTGTAATCCTGCATATCTTGCGGAAAATACCCCAGGCTTTCCACCCAAAGCGTCAACCTCTATCCCTGAATCATCTGACAATGCTGGTAAACCAGATAAAAGCGAGGCATTTCTTGCTTTTATAATTGCATTTTCTATGAATGTTAATCCTGTTTCTTCGACTTCAGGAATATTAAGTTTTGCCTGTGGAATTAACTCAATATTTTCTTTTGACAAAATACTCTTAAATTCTCTAATTTTGTGCGTATTATTTGAAGCTAAAACAACTTTTTCAATCATAACTATTTAAAACTTTCTTTTGAATTTCTATAATTGATTTAATTCCCTCGGAGGCTAGATCTATCATATGATCTAATTCTTTTCTAGTAAATGCACCCTCTTCTGCGGTGCCTTGCATCTCAACAAAATGACCCTCATCGTTCATTACAAAATTAATATCTGTCTGAGCATTAGAATCCTCTTCATAATCAAGATCTAATAAAATTTCTCCATTTACTTTTCCAAGTGACACTGAGCCAGTAAATGTTTTTATTGCGTCTGAGGAGCTAAAGTTCTCATTTTTCTCTTCATTCCTTAAAGCAAGGCAAACTGCCACGAAACCTCCAGTTATTGAAGCTGTTCTTGTTCCACCGTCAGCTTGAATAACATCACAATCAACGGTTATAGATCTTTCCCCAATTTTATCAAGATGTATAGCTGATCTTAAAGATCTTCCAATTAATCTTTGAATTTCCATTGTCCTTCCGCCTTGTTTGCTTTTTGCTTCTCTTCTCATTCTCTCATTTGTAGATCTGGGCAACATTCCGTACTCTGCAGTAACCCAACCCATATTTTTACCTCTTAGAAATCTAGGTACATTATTTTCAATTGTTGCATTACAGATAACTTTAGTATTTCCATATTCAATCAATACAGAGCCTTCGGGGTGAGTAACATAGTTTTTTGATATCCTTATTTCTCTTAATTCGTTAGGTTTTCTGCCATTTTTTCTCATACCTAAATTCTCAAAATTTTTATTAATAAAATAAATTTGCTTATTTCTTATTTTTATGAAGAATAGCTAATTCTATAATAATAACATAGTAATAAACTATGTTGGAGATTTAAGTAATCGTGAAAATAGCAATACTCACTACAGGTGGAACATTTGATAAAGTTTACTTTGATGCTAATAGCGAATTTAGTATAGGTGAACCTTGTATACCTTCAATCTTAGACGAAGGGAATGTAACTACAGATTATCGTGTCCAATCAATCTTGAAAAAAGATAGTCTTGATATTACTCAAAATGAAAGAGAAATTATAAAAAAGGCTGTTGAGAACTGTGAAGAAGATAGAATTTTAATAACTCACGGAACTGATACTATGATTGAAACAGCAAAATTTTTAGAAGATATAAAAAATAAAACTATTATTCTTACAGGATCAATGCAGCCAGCAAGATTTAAGAAAACAGATGCTATTTTTAATGCAGGTTTTGCTTTTGCAGCTGCTTCAAATCTTGATTATGGAATTTACATAGCAATGAATGGTAGAATATTTAAACCTGAAAATGTAAGAAAAAATCTAGACCTAGGTAAATTTGAAAATAAGAGCTAAATTATAAAATGAATATATATAAAAAAATTATCGTTTTTTTGTTTTTATTAATTTCAACAGCATCTTTTTCTAATCAGACAAAATTATTTAGTGCAGGTTTACCATCTTTAGCACCAATGTTAGAAAACGTAACCCCTGCCGTAGTTAATATCTACACAATTAATGAAAATGAAGAACACCACCATTATATTGACGATCCATTTTTAAGAAAATTTTTTAATATCCCAGGTCAACAAAATACTAGAAAAAAAAATAGATCTGGTCTTGGGTCTGGTGTAATTATTGATAGCAGTAAAGGATATATAATTACTAATAATCACGTTATAGCTAAAGCTAAAGATATAAAAGTTCGTTTAAGTGATAGTAGAGAATTTAAAGCTGAATTGGTTGGCAGCGATCCTGCTTCTGATATTGCCGTCATAAAAATTAACCCAAAAAAACTAATATCATTAAAATTTGCAGATTCAGATAAATTAAGAGTAGGAGATTTTGTAGTAGCAATTGGCAACCCTTTCGGAATAGGTCAAACAGTAACATCTGGAATTGTTAGTGCTCTTG
>JAYOZO010000030.1:0-6556 GCA_038154165.1 Thiothrix sp. | reverse complement strand
AAGGTCGGGTATTGGTATTGAGTCATATGTAAATTTTATCCAAACAGATGCATCAATTAATCCTGGTAATTCAGGTGGCGCACTTGTCAATCTTAATGGAGAACTTGTAGGTATAAATACCGCTATTATTGGATCTAAAGGAGTATCCGGAAGTGTTGGCATAGGTTTAGCCATTCCAGTAAATATGGCGCTTGACATAACTGATCAGCTTATAAAACATGGTAAAGTACAAAGAGGCTATTTGGGAGTATCTGCGCAAGATTTAACTGAAGACTTATCAAAAGCATTTGGAATAAAATCTAATTATGGGGCAATAATAACAAATGTACAAAAAGATTCACCTGCTTACATAGCTGGCATTAAAGTAGGAGATGTAGTGATAAAAATAAATAGTAAGCTTATAAAAAATTCATTCGCAATGAGAAATGAAATCGGCCTACTAAAACTTGGAAGTGTTATTTCCATGGAAATAAATAGAAAAGGAAAGGTTTTTTCTACAAATGTAAAAATTATTGCACCCAAAGTGACCCAGGAAAGCAAAATCAAGATAAATCCAAGATTAGAAGGAATAGTATTTGGAGAAATTACTGACAACATGCCAGAGTTTGGTAAAGTAAATGGCCTAAAAATACTAAAAATTAATAAAAATAGTTTAGCTTTTTCTGTTGGAATTAGAGAAAATGATATTATCTTATCTGTAAATAATATTCATGTGCAAAAAATTACTGATTTAGAAATTGTTGCGGGAAAAAATGACTCGGAAATCGTTGTACATGTTCAGAGAGGCAATAGAACAGCATTTATACTTTTGAAATAATTTTATCCACCAGTTATAGTTGGGAAAAAAGCTATTTCATCTCCATCACAAATGTTTTCATTAAAATCAGAATGTTCATAATTTTTTGCTGAGTATATTTTATAACGAAATTTGCTTAAATTTAATTGCATAAATAAATCATGAATGGATAATGAAGATTCTAACTCTATATACTCTTCTTTTTTTCCGAGATCTTCTGCAAGTCTTGCTAAGTAAATTACTTTTATTTTCATATTTTGTTACACTATAGAATAATTTAAACCATATATAATTTATGAAGAAAATTCTAACTCATTTTACAAAAGCTGGTGATGCGCAAATGGTTGATATCCACAAAAAGAATATCACAGATAGAATAGCTGTTGCTAGTGGCAAAATCTTCATGTCGAACACTTCATTAAAAATGATTAAGTCTGGAAGCCATAAAAAAGGTGATGTTCTTGGAATTGCTAGAATTGCAGCCATAATGGCATCAAAAAAAACTTCTGATTTAGTACCGCTTTGTCATAATATTAATATAAACTCGGTTCTTATAAATTTCAAAATCAATGCATCAAAAAAGTTTATATTCTGTGAATCTACAGTTTCAACAAAAGGACAAACTGGTGTTGAAATGGAAGCCCTTACGGCAGTTCAAATAGCTTTACTCACAATATATGATATGTGTAAATCCATTGATAGAAGCATGATTATTTCAGATATTCAACTAGAATCAAAAAAGGGTGGGGCTTCAGGTGAATGGAAAAGAACCAAATAAAGGATCTTTATCAAAAAAAGTACTATCTTGGCACAAATTAAACGGAAGACATAATTTACCTTGGCAAAAAAATATTAATCCATATAAAGTATGGATTTCAGAAATAATGTTACAGCAAACACAAGTACCAACTGTTTTACCATATTTCAAATTATTTATAAAAAAATACCCAAATATTAAATCTTTGGTAAATGCAAAACTTGAGAATATTTTAGAGTTGTGGACAGGCCTAGGATATTATAGAAGAGCAGAAAATATATACAAAACAGCTCAAATCTTAAAAGAAAATTATCAATTTAAATTTCCAAAAAATTATGAAGATATTATAAATTTACCTGGTATTGGAAAATCAACTGCAGGTGCAATATTATCAATAGCATATAAAAAAAAATATCCAATTCTAGATGGTAACGTTAAGAGAGTAATAAAAAGATTGTTTGCCATACAAGGTAGTGCAAATAATGATTCAAATCTATGGACTTTATCAGAATCTATTTTACCAAATAAAAATAACGATATTTTTTCTCAGGCAATAATGGATATTGGCTCTCTAGTATGCACAATTAATAATCCAACTTGTAGCATGTGTCCTTTAATAAAAGACTGTAAGTCTTATAAATTAAAATTAACAAAAATTATACCAGAAAAGAAAAAAAATAATTTAATAAAAAAAAAGAAAATATATCTTTTATTAATACAAGAATATAAAAAAGATAATTTTATCTTGATGAAAAAAAACAATAAGGAGGGTTTGTGGGCAAATTTATGGAATTTGCCAAGTTTTTCTTTGAGAAAAGAATTAAATAATTTCGTTCGCAAAAATAAAATTAAAGACAAAGTTAAAGTATTTAAAAACTTTAACCATAATCTAACTCACTATAAACTTGGTATTTCAGTATTTCATATAAAATTATCAAATAAACTTATAATTAAAAATTATAACTGGAAAAACATTTATGATAAGATTGCAATATCAAAACCTATATTAATAACTTTTGAAAGACTTAAAAAGGAGATAGAAAATGCGAATGATAATGTGCGCTAAATTAAAAAAGGAATTAGAAGGGCTTGATAGACCAACTTATCCAGGAGAACTTGGAAGTAAAATATTTGAAACAGTTTCAAAAGAAGCGTGGGCTATGTGGATAAAACATATGACTATGCTCATAAACGAATATAGGCTTACACCAGTTGAACCAAAAGCTAGAAAATTCCTTGAGGAAGAGATGGATAAATTTTTCTTTGGTGAAGGATCAGAACTCCCAAAAGATTTTAAACCTGAATAACTAGACTACTTTTTTTAAGCTAATTAAATTAAAAATTATATGCGGTAATGTAAGACATGCTAGCGCAATGAAAATATATTTCACAACCAAAACTTCTAAGGATTGATTATAAAAATTAGAAATCAGATAGATAGATAATAAAGAAAAAATAAAAGACGCAGTAACTATTAAAGTTAAAAAACTTATAGTAGAAAAATTTTTTGGTACATGATTCAAAACAAAAATTGATTCTAAAAAATGCCTTATAGAATGCAATAAACAAAAATAAAGTATAAATGATATTAATGGTGGTAATACAATAAAATTTAAAAAATATACACTGCTTTCAATTTTTGAAATTAAATTTTGCTTCTTAAAAAATATAAAATAAAATAATGAAAATAGTAAAAAATAAATTTTTTCATTATAACTAAAACTTATATGTTCAATCTTTTTCTCAATTAATATAGAGAAAAAATAATTTACTTCATTAAAATGAAAAATTATCGGAGCTGTTATAATTATAGTTCCATCTATCAAAATCTGGATATTTATAAAATTTTTATTATTTTTATAATAATTATAATCTTCATATCCAAAGTGATATAGTGAAATTAATAAAAATAATATTAATGATAAAAATGGAAAAAAATACCATAAAGAACCATATGCCAGTATTATAAAAATATAGGAAAAAGAAAAATACATAATCCATTTTTTTTTTGTATTTTTAAAAATATTTTTACCTATAGAAAAATCGAAAAACCCATGTGGAATACCAATAAGAGAGACAAAAATTAATAACAGAAGAACTTGGGTTTGATTATCATTTAATAAATACGAATTATAGTAAATAATAATACTTAAAAAACTCAAAAGTATAAATATAACTGAATGGATAATTTTAAATTTATTTATCATTTTTATTATTTGGTTTAAAAAAATATTGAAGAAATTTTGTTTTTGGTAAATATATTATTATTTTGATAATATCTAGGACATTTGGTATATCTGATAAAAATTTAATCTGTGATTTATGTGATTTTTTATCGAATAATGAATATAGCGCTTCTTTCATATACTCAGGGTTATCCTCTACCAATCTTAAAAATATTTCATCCATTTTTCTCAATATATAGGAATGAAAATATTTTTTTCCTTTATATTTTCCTTTATATATCTCATCAATAGATGAAAATATTTTGTCTGTCTGTTTTTGAATGTTTATAAATGTGTAGCCAGTACTAGCTCGTGTTGCGCCTGAATACGATCCGATTTTAGTAATATAGCTATTAAAGCTGCTTGAAATTAAAGTATCCATAGGTATTCGGCCTTCCTCTATCTTTTCAATCTTAATGTTCGATAAATTATAATTTTCTTTAAGAAAATCTTTAATATATTGCTCGTCTAAATAATTTTTTTCTATTTCACTAGAAAAATATGTAGATTCAAAAAGTGCATATTTACTTGAAAATGGCAAAACATACATAAAATGAAACTTATTTTTTGTATCCAAAAAATCCATAAAAATTGGTTTATTTTCATCAAATACATCTTCGTCTGAGCGAATATAAGCCCCAAAGAACTGCTGCCACATTTTAATATTTTTTTTTATTGGCCTACTATCAAAAACATGATTACATTCATAATTATTATCTCTTGTATACACCAAGACTTTGTTAGAGTGATATTTTAAATCAACTACTTCTGAGTTATATTGAATCTCTATATTATTGCAAGTGCTAATTTTTTCTAATATGAAATTAGTAAATTTATGTGAATCAATTGACTGATATTTATAATTTTCGCAATTAATTTCTATAAATTTATTATTTTTCTTTACAATCATTTTATCCCATTTTTTTTCAGATAAATGACTAAAAGGATTTTTGTAGGTATCCCAAAAAGACCATAACTTATTTTTTTCAAGTAAATTTTTTTTTGCCTCTAATATGCATACTTTATATTCTTTTTTTATCATTCTATATGCTAAGCTTAAGCCAGCGCAGCCAGAGCCTATAATTATAAAATCATATTTTTTTAAAATTGACATCAGGTAACCCTTTTAAAGATTTATGTAAGTTAGAATTATGTTTTTTAGAATAAATGGGTAATATGAAAAAAATTATAAATTCAAATATACAATTAATTAAGATTAATATCTTTTCAAAAACTGTTATATAAGTATTTTCTTCTAAAAATTCTATATTCTTTTTTTTTATTTTTTTTCCAATTGATTGATACATTCTTCATGCAATTAATATTGATAACCTTGATCTAATCGGTATATTTCTAAGGCCATTTAACGCGCTGTTATAATATATATCTGATTTTATTAATAAATTGTGAATAACTTTTTTTAATTTTATTTTATCAGCATAATTAAGATTACAAACATCTTCATCTAATATGCCAGTATCTTTTGGTAAATAAATTCTTTGTTTCTTATAATCTTGAATTACATCTCTTGATATATTTGTAAGTTGCATAGCAATTCCTAGATCTATTGCATAATATTTTGCTTCATCTTTGTAGATATTAAGCGCTTTAGTCATCATAAGACCAACTACTCCTGCAACTTTATAACAATATCTAATAAGTTCTTCGGTATTTTTAAATCTTTGGAAATTTGTATCAGAATATATTCCATCTATTAGTTGTTGAATTATTTCTTGGCTTACACCATATGATTGAATAATACCTTTAAGATCTTGCATCTTTTCTGATTCTGTTATTTCTTTACCCTCATCTACTATATCATCATGAAGACGACAATATGAGTATATATTTATAACCTTCTCTAATACATCACGTGGTAAGAATCTACTTGCCCAAAAGAAAGATTTACTATGCTGAGAAATTATTTTTTTATTATTTATTATATCCATAATCTTTTAAAATCAATTTTTCAGTTACTTTAGCTGTAGATAGCACTCCTGGTACCCCTGCTCCAGGATGCGTACTTGCTCCAACAAAATATAATCCATCAGAGGAATGGCATTTATTACCATACCGAAAATAAGCAGATTGTGTAAAAACTGGTTGGATACCAAAACCACTGCCAGCGTAAGTATTAAGATCATTTTCAAAATAATTTGGAGTAACAAAAAATTTATTTACAATATTACTAGACAATTCGGGCATAATTTTTTCCTCCAATATACTTATAATTATTGAAGAAAATTCTTTTCCTCTATTTTCCCAATTAATATTACTTAAATTATTTGGAACTGGAGCTAACACATAAAATGTATCGTTTTTATTTTGAATCATTGATTTATCTGTAGCACTTGGCCTATGCAAATAAAGGCTTGGGTCAGTTATAAATACTTTTTTATTAAATATATCGTTCAAAAGCTCTTGATGTCTTTTGCTAAATATAATTGTGTGGTGCTTTACAGAAGTGTAAATTTTTTTTGTTGCAAAATATAGCACGAATAGACTCATAGAATGTTTTAAATTCAATCTATTCGTTATTTTTTTTGGTTTAATATTTAATAATTTTTGATATGTATATGTTGGATCAGAGTTACAAACTACCGCATCACAATTTATTATTCCTTCACTAGTTTCAACACCTACTACTTTTTTTCTTTTTAGAATTATCTTATGAGCTTCTGTACTTTTTTTTATCTCAACATTTTTTTTATTTAGTAATTTTTCTAAAGCATCTACAATTTTTCCAGTACCTCCCTGAGCGTAATAAACACCCCATTT
>JAYOZO010000029.1:0-13348 GCA_038154165.1 Thiothrix sp. | reverse complement strand
CATATACCTATAGTTGATATGAGATATATAGTAAATTATCTTCCACTTGATTTTATGTCTCTAGAAACTGGGCAATATTTTTCTAATTCATTTAAAAAAGGTATTTCAAAAAATGCTTTTATAAAAATTAATGGAAATTTATCAAATTATCCCTTTTATGAAAACCTTGAGGGAAGCTCATACGCTATTTTTCCAATCTCACAACTATTTGTTGATTATAAGAATGGATGGGTGCCATTTATAGATGTTTCCGGAACAGCTTATTTCAATAATAAAAATGCCTACTTTAAGTCAAATCAAATAAAGATACTTGACACAACATTAAGTAATGCAAATTTGTATATAAATAATGTTTCAGACCCAAGACTGCTAATAAGTGGAGAACTACTGGGTCCTTTTGTAGATCTTTTAAAATTTTCGAATAAAGCTTCACTCACAAATATTGATTATAAAAAAATCAATAATATTTCAGGAAATTCAAAAACAAATTTTAAAATGAAACTAAATTTTAATGGGGAAGAGAACTACTATGAAAGCTCAATAAAATTAAATAATTTGTCATATAAAATTGATACTAATAATTATTTAAAAAATATTAATGGGATTTTAAAATTTAAAGAAAATAAATTTTATACTGAGAATACAGATATTTCTGGAAAATATAATAACTATAATATTAAGTTTTCTTTAATAACTGATAAAAATAACGATTTTATTATAAGTGGTGAGCAAAATATTAATATAAGTAGTTTAGTAAAAAATAATTTTTTTAAAAATAATATTAATGGTGAATCAAGCTGGATATACGAAATTAAAATTCCTGGATTTAGTAATTTAAAAGATAATATAAAAGTTAAAGGTATTTCAAATTTAAGTGGAACAAGTATTTTATATCCAGAGCCATTATTGAAAAATAAAAATAGTAAAGTTAAATCAATAGTTAAAGCAGAATTTTTTAATGATAAGTTTAGTAATATTGAAGTTATATATAAGAATATATACTTTGAATTACAATCACTAGATAATTTTACCGGATATATAAATTTTTCAGGTTATAAACTTAAATTACCAAAAAAAGGATTTAATATATTTGGAAAAATTGATAATTTTACTCTTGATGAATGGGGCAAGTTTAGTGGTGATAACAATAATAATTTTTTTAAGCACTTAAATAAAATTGATGTTAACTTTAAAAAGTTTATCAATAAAGATATTATTTTTGATAATTTAATAATTCACGGCGAAAATAAAGAAAATTCTTTTGAATTTAAAGAGATTTCAAGTAATTCTGAATATACTAGTATAAATTCTTTTGGATCGATTGAATTTGACAATATTACTTCTTTTAAAATTAAATTAACTAGTAAAAATCTTGAGAAGTTGTTAGATTATTGGAAGTTTAAACATGGATTGCGAGAATCTTCAATTAGTAGTGACTTTGATATAAGTTGGAAAGGAAGCCTATTTGATTTTGATTTGAAAAATATTTATGGAAAATTTTCCACTAATATGAAAGAGGGTAGGCTTAAGAAGGTTGGAAATAGAGCTACAAGAATATTTGGCTTATTTAATATTGATCTATTAGCTAAAAGGCTGTCTCTTGATTTTGATGACGTTACTAAAAATGGCTTTTACTTTAATACTTTTGATGGTGACTTTAGAATTGAAAATGGTAGTATTTTTACAACTAATTTGATTATCAGAGGCCCATCTGCTGAAATGTTGACTATAGGAACTACTGATTTTATAAATGAGACATATGATATGCAAGTTGTTGCAAGTCCCGAATTTGGGGAAGCACTTCCTACTATTGCTTTATTAGGGGGGCCAATAACTGCAGCTGCTACATTTGCTGCCGAAAAACTTGCTAAAGCTTTTGGAAAAGATATAAATGATCTCGTTAAGATCAAATATAAAGTTTCTGGATCTTGGGACAATCCAGTTATAGATATAATTAATAAAGAATCTAGTGTATTAAAAAATATTGAGGATTTATTTAAATGAAAAATTTTAAAATAGCTTGTATTCAAGTAGCTTCTGGGCCTAATACCGAGGCAAACCTTCTTGAAATAGGGAAGTACATATTTAAATCTAAAGAACTAGGTGCAAATATTACTGTATTACCAGAAAATTTTGCAATGATGGCGAAGCAAGATTCAATGTATCTAGATATAAAAGAAAGACTAGGTGATGGTAGGATACAAAATTTTATAAGCAATGAAGCTAAAAAAAATGATATATGGATTGTAGCTGGTACTATGCCAATTCAGTCAACATCCGATAATAAAGTTTTTTCAACTTGTATTGTTTATAATAATCAAGGAGAAATGGTATCTTATTATAATAAAATTCACTTATTTGATGTAAATATTATTGAGTCAAATGAAGTTTATAGAGAGTCAGATATCTTCATGCCAGGTGATTCGGTTGTTTCATTTAATACACCATTTTGCAAAATTGGATTAGCAATTTGTTACGATTTAAGATTTCCTGAGTTATTTAGAAAATTATCACAAGATAACATTGATATAATTTGTATGCCGTCAGCATTCACAAAAGTAACTGGCAAAGCGCATTGGGAACACTTAATTAAAGCAAGATCAATAGAAAATTTAGTATATTTTGCTGCAAGCGCACAAGGTGGATATCACGTTAGCGGAAGAGAAACTTATGGCCATTCGATGATTGTAAACCCTTGGGGAGAAACTTTATCAATATCAGATAATAAATCTGGAGTAATTATTTCTGATATTGATTTGAAAGCTTTAAAGCTTTTAAGAAAAAATTTCCCTTGTTTAGACCACAAAAAAATTAGTTAAAGTTTAATGGAGAAGTTAAAATTTTATTTTTGTAATAAACTTTATCATCTATAAGTTTAATATCTTCATTTTCGATCATTTTTAAAGTTTCATAAAAAAGCTGGTGTTCTTTTGGTAATAACTTCTTTGCAATAGAGTTTTTATTATCAGATGCGCTAACATTAATCTTAGATTGAGCAATTATAGGCCCACAATCAATACCATTGTTTACAAAGTGAGTTGTACAACCATGATATTTGTCTTTATTGGTTATAACTTTTTCATGTGTATTTAACCCTTTGTATTTTGGCAATAAAGATGGATGTATATTTATAATATTACCATTATATAATTTTATTAAATTGCTTGGAATAATCTTCATATATCCACACAATAAAAGATATTCAGATGATTTAGGATGTAATTTTTCTCTAAGAATATTATTATAAAGTATACTATCGTTTATCAAAACTGAGTCAATAATTTTAACTTCATAACCATATTTTTTAATTTTTTCTATACCTGAGGCTGTTTTATTATTGCAAATGATATTTTTTATAAAAAAATTAAGTTTTTTAGTATAAATATAAGACACAATTGACTCAGCATTAGATCCTCTTCCAGAAAAAAGTATACTTATAGTCTTCATATTTAAATATTTTTATATTTAATTAGTGACATTCCATTACTTTTAATAATTTCACCGATTTTAAATGATTTTATATTTTTTTCTTTTAACTGACCCATAATTAACGAACATTCTTTTTCGCTACAAATAACAATCATTCCAATTCCACAATTTAATACTTTTAGCATTTCTTTATATTCGATATTTCCTTTATTCTGTATATAAGAAAAAAGTTTTGGCATTTTTATTTTTTTAAAATCTATTAATCCGCTTATATTTTTTGGAAGTATTCTTGGAATATTTTCAGTCAATCCTCCACCTGTAATATTTGCAATAGCTTTTATTTTACTAAAAGATTTAATATTTAATATTTCGGTATATATTCTTGTAGGTTTAATTAATAAACTTCCTAAGTTTTTTTGATCAATTATATCATTAACTTTAATTTTTCTTTTTTCTATCATATGGTTAATAAGTGAGTATCCATTTGAATGCAAACCATTTGAGCTTAAACCAATAATACAATCACCGTGTTTAATATTTTTTTTTGGCAATAAATTTTCTTTTTCTACAATTCCAACACAAAAACCAGCTATATCAAAATCTTCTTTATTATAGAGCTTTGGCATTTCTGCTGTTTCACCTCCTATAAGTGATATTTTACTTTGCTTACATCCTTTAACTATTCCTGTAATTATTTCGTAACTTTTTTTTGTATCAAGTTTTCCTGTAGCATAATAATCCAGAAAGAAAAGTGGTTTTGCTCCTTGTGAAATAATATCATTTACACACATTGCAACTAAATCTATACCTATACTATTTAATTTTTTAAGTTTAATAGCTAATTTTAGTTTTGTGCCTACACCATCAGTACCAGAAACTAGTATTGGTTTTTTAAATTTAATTTTTGAGATATCATACAACGCCCCAAAGCCACCGATATTACCAATAACATTGTTATCATGTGTTTTTTTTACAATTGGTTTTATCATAGATATTAATTTATCAGCATTTTCTATTGACACGCCTGATTTTTTATAAGTAACTTTATGATTATTAACAGTATTTTTTTTTGACATTTTTTATCTCGATATATATTAATTTAATATATTTTTGTATTAAAATATAATATATGAATTATATACCAAATATCATTAGTGGATTAAGAATTTTATTAATTACAATTTTTACATATTTCTTCTTTCATTTAAAGTTTGATATTGCATTATTTATTTTCATATTTATGGGAATATCAGATGCATTTGATGGCTTTTTTGCAAGGCATTGCAAATGTGAAACTTTAGTTGGTTCTTATCTAGATGCGTTTGCAGATAAAATAATGATCAATGTTTCTTTATACTTGTTATTTGACATAAGTATCATACCTCTATATATATTATTAATTGTAATAGCACGAGATACAATTATGCTTATTGGAATAATTTATAATATATACGAAAATAAAAAAGTATTAATAAATCCAATTTTTTTGAGTAAAGTAAATACATTTATACAAATAATTCTTATTATAAATGTAGTTATTTTTACAACAATATTTAGTGCAATTGAATATATATATAGATATAAAATAAATAATATTATGAGAAAGATTAAAATACAAAAATATGAATCAATTAATTCTTCCATATCAAAAAAATACTAAACAAACGTTTTCTAACTTTATAAGAAGTAATAAATTAGAAGATCAAATCATAAACGATATAAAACAATTATTTTTTAATAGTAATAGTCAATTGTATTTATGGAGTTATGCATCCTGCGGAAAATCACATATACTTTATTCTGCCTGTAATTACTTTAGCAATGAAAATAAAAAATGTGTATACCTTCCGTTTAAAGAGTTATACTCGTACGGGCCAGATATTTTACATGGTTTTGAACAATATGACTTAGTTTGTATTGATGATATAGATTATGTATTTGGAAAATGCAAATGGGAGCTTGGGCTATTTAATTTAATAAATAAAATTTTAGATAATTCTAATAAAGTTATATATACTTCTTCAAAAAGTTTGCGGGAAAAAAAAATTTCATTGCAAGATCTGCATTCTAGGCTTTCCTGGGGCTTAGTCTTTAAATTATCTTCTTATAGTGACGATACAAAAATAAAGATACTAAAAAAGATAATTCTAGAAAATGAATATAATATTTCTGAGGATGTATGTGGTCACTTATTAAAAAAAGAAACTAGGGATCTTACATCATTAGTTACCCTTATACATAAAATTGGATTATATTCATTATCTATCAATAAGAAAGTTTCTGTGAGGCAATTAAGTGAGATTTAGTTTTTTAGATTATTTTTTTCTCTAATATAAAATATTGCTGATGTAAATGTTACTAAGCTTAATACACTTAAAATTAAACCAATATTAAATGATTTGTCATTTGTTAAGTTTCCTATTCCAACAACAAAATATAAAAGCATTAAATAAGAAGTCATAACATATGTACTAAATTGATTTTCTCTTAATTTGTATATTAGAATAAGTAATGGAAAGTCATATATTAATATAGGTATCAATCTAGGTACATTTTCAGATGGGTATATAAAAGCATTCCATATCGTTATAGCAACTATTAATAATACTATGGAAATATAACAAATATATTCAAAGATATAAATTTTTTTCATATTTTTTTAGATAATTCTGCTATTCGTATACCGAATGCAATACATAATTTTGATTCGTGCTTTGATAACTCATTAGTTTTTTCACCTGAAAAATGAGTAGGACCATATGGACTTCCACCAGATGAAGTATCATTTAATTCATTTTCGCTGTATGGTATGCCTGAAATAATCATGCCATGATGAATTAATGGTATCATCATTGTTATTAAAGTTGTTTCTTGACCGCCATGTAAACTTGAGGTAGATGTAAAAACACCTGCAGGCTTTCCTGATAATGAATTATTAAACCACTCAGATGTTGTTTTGTCTAAAAAAAACTTCATTGGAGCAGCCATGTTTCCAAAATGAGTTGGTGATCCCATTATTAAACCATCACAAGATGATAAATCATTATTGGTGGCATACAGTACATTATTTTCATTTGCCAAATCTTTTTTATTAGCATTTTCAATGCTTGGTACAGTTCTAATTATTGCTTCTGCATTTTCTACAGAATCAACACCTCTAGCAATTTTTCTTGCCATTTTTTCAGTAGTTCCAGTATTGCTATAATAGATAATAAGTATCTTTTTCATTTAAAATCCTATTGGTAAAAAAATTGTTGAAACAATTCCTTTTGCAGCTTTTTGAATTATTCTTCCATGTTGAGATGATATTATTCTTGCCATATTTTCTTGGTTATGTATTAATTTTCCAAATAATCTTTCAAAGCTTAAGTTAACTTTATTTTCTTTGATATTATTTGTTGTAATAAGTAACTTATTATTTGCTTTTGTGTTACTGAGTCTCCATACTAGGTTTTCAATGTTAATTGCAGTATTCATTAACTTTTGTGGGTCAAGTTTTTTATCTGTAAGATAAAATTTTCTTTTAAAATCATATGAGGCATTAATCATTCCATACAATCCTTTGCATATAAAGTATATTCTGTCACCATTAAAATCTTTATCGAAGCCTTTTAATATTAAATTAATATTTTCTTTTCCTGTCTTATCCACAGTCTTTATATCTACTTCTTTAAATATATCTATTATAACTGCTGATACAGTATTAAAATTTTGATTTTTATGTATGTATACCGGGTTAATTTTATATAATTTTATTATTAAATCTTCAATATATTCTTTTGCATTATTTGAATGAATTTCAGTAATAATATCAATGTCAGATTTTGCAATATTTGTTAAAACATTATTTTTGCAAGAAGGAAGAGTAATTAAAAAAAATATTATAATTATTAGTTTTTTCATCGTTAAGCTGTAATTTTTCTATATATGTCTGAGACTTTAATAGGTAATTTATCAATTTTGTTTATTACTGCAAAATTTGATTTTCCATACATATGCGGCAAATAATCCATTGCCTCTTCATCTATTGTAATGCAATATGTATGTATCCCCTGAAATCTTGCCTCTATTAGCGCTTTTTTTGTATCTTCAATTCCATATTGACCTCTATATCCATCAATGTCATCAGGTTTACCATCTGATAAGGTTATCAATAATTTTGTTTTAGCCTCAACATTTTTTAATAACATTGTTAAGTGTCTAATAGAGGCGCCCATTCTTGTATAGTCCATAGCTTCAATGTTTGATATTCTATTTTTAACTGATTTATCGTATTTTTCATTAAAGTCTTTAATTTTATATACTTCACAATTATTTCTTGTTTTTCCAGAAAAGCAATATATAGCATAAGTATCTCCAAGGATCTCAAGAGATTCACACAATAATATTAGCGATTCTTTTTCCATTTTGTTTATCCATCCGTGTGTTGATCCACTCATATCAATCATAAACATTACAGCAACATTTCGCTCAATTTTGTTTAACTTAGTATATAATTTTTCATCAATCTCTTTTCCTTGTTTTATATCAATATATGCGTCAATAAAAGCATCCAAATCTATATCCTCTCCATAATTTTGTTTTTTTAATCTTTTTTCATCCTGTCTGAGAGCTTCAAAAGTTCTATTTAAATTTTTTAAGAGACCTCTATATTTTCTAAGAGTTTCATTTGTAAAGTTATTATCAATACCTTCTATGGTTTTAACATTAAGTTTACACCAGTCATTTTTATATTTTTGTCTTGAGTGATCCCACTCATTATATAAAAAGTTATAATTTGAATTATTATAATCATTATAAGATTCATCAAAATTTTCTTTAGTATTATAACCGCCTTCACCAGCAGGTTCTAAATAATCTTCAGGTATTTCTCCAAAGTCTTGAATTATAGATTCCATTATTTGCTTAATATCTTGAGGAGGGTTTATTTTGCTATCGCCATATTCTAATACAACATCATATTCATTATTTTCATTTTTTAAAATAGAAAAATTTTTTTCATTATCAGATTCATTAATTTTGTTACCGTCATCATTAGTATTGTCTTCAACTTTTTTCCACTGTTCATGTAACTCGTCTAGTGCTTTTTCAAAATTTATTTTGTCTTGATTAATTCTTTCTTCAGATGCTGTAATTACACTCTGGGGTTTTAAAATTCCAGCATATAAAGATTCTGGAGCTTTTTCTATATCATTAACAATTGTTTCAATTAAATCTAATGAGTCCTGATAAGACGCATTTTCACTAGATAGAATTTTTACAGCTGTATTAAAATTTTTTGATATAGTTTGTAAGTTTTTTTTTGGATTAAGTTGTTCTAAAATTCTTCCTACTCCCGGAAGTTCTTTTTTAATTTTTTCATCAAGTCTAATTGTTTCTAATATGTGATATGCCTTAACAGCTTTATCTTTATCTTCGTATTTATCAAAAACATCTTTTTTTATTCTCCAGGTACCATAAAAAGTTTGCGCCCAAAGATGAATTGCACTAGCTTTTATAATATTAAAATTATCTTTTTTTGATTTTTGACTAGATATTCTCTCCGGCAAGTAAATAGTTTCAGTATCAGTATAAATTTCATTTGAAGATTGTACTTTAAGTGGTCTACCATTTAATCCAGTCAATAAAGATTCAATTATTTTAGAAAAATCTATAAAATCTATACTTGATGATGTGCCAGTTAGGTCGCTGACATAAAACATTATATCATTCATTTGTTTTTCAGATTGAATTAAGCCATCATTTTGAAAAGTACTAACAATTTTTTCTATCCATTCATCCCATTGAGAATCATCAAGATGTTTTAAAGATTCAACTCCATTGTGACAAAAAGAATATGCTAGCTCTAAATCAATATTTGCAATATTTCCTACAGTTTTTATAAATCTTTCTTGATCTTGCATGCTAAACTCACATAAATTTCTAGCAGGCTCCATTATGCTTTTTTTAAGAGAGAGTACAGGCTCAAGATGTAATTCTAATTTTAATTGTATTTCTCTTTCACCCATTCCACCGTAAAGCGCAGATGCTTTTATCTTTGGGCCTCTTGCAGTTTTATGCTTAATTCCTTTACCTTTGCGGTGTTTCTCTATTGCTTTTTCCCAAAAATTTTTCATAAAAAAATATTTACTTTATAATGGTTGTTTTAAATTATTAAATTAAAAATATATTATAATAATATGACAATTAATTTCGATATGATATTAAAAAATTTAAGCTCAATACTGCTTGAAAAGAAATTAAAAATATCCTTATGTGAATCTTGCACAGGAGGCTTGATTTCTAAAATATTTACTGATTACAGTGGTAGCTCAGAATGGTTTTTAGGTGCAATTATTGCATATAACAATGATTTAAAGACTTTATTGGGTGTAAATCATATGTAAATTGAAAAATATGGTGCCGTTAGTAAAGCTGTTGCAAAAGAAATGTCAGAATCAACATTGCGCTTTATAGATTCAGATATATGTCTTAGCGTTACCGGTATAGCAGGTCCAAAAGGAGGTAGCATAGAAAAACCAGTTGGAACAGTATTTTATTCATTGAGTACAAAAGCTGGTTTTAGCTACCAAGAAAAATTTTTATTTAATGGATCTAGAAACCAAATTAGGATATTAGCTGCCGAAAGAGGAATTCAAATAATCCTTGATTGTATGTCTAAAATTAAGACACAATAGGTAGAATTTTGTAATTAATTTGTCAGATGAAAGAATTGAATCCCTAAAGGCAGCAATAGGTCAAATAGAAAGACAATTTGGTAAAGGCGCAGTAATGAGAATGGGCGATGAAGGACCACGAGAGAAAATTGAAGTTATCTCCACAGGATCACTCACTCTTGATCTGGCGCTAGGGATAGGGGGCCTTCCTAGAGGTCGTGTTGTAGAGATATATGGGCCTGAATCATCTGGAAAAACCACCTTAACACTTCAGGTTATTGCCGAATGTCAAAAAAATGGAGGTACGGCAGCTTTTATAGATGCAGAACATGCATTAGATCCAGATTACGCAGAAAAAATTGGTGTAAACATTGATAATCTCTTGCTATCTCAACCAGATACTGGTGAACAAGCATTGGAAATTACTGATATGTTAATAAGTTCAAACGCTATTGATATTATAGTAATTGATTCGGTTGCAGCTTTAACTCCAAAAGCTGAAATTGAGGGAGAAATGGGCTCAAGTCACATGGGGTTACAAGCTAGATTAATGTCACAAGCTTTGAGAAAGCTAACAAGTAGTATAAAAAAATCTAATACACTTGTAATTTTTATAAATCAAATACGATTAAAAATAGGAGTAATGTTTGGAAATCCTGAAACAACAACTGGTGGTAATGCATTAAAGTTCTATTCATCAGTAAGATTAGATATAAGAAGAATTGGCGCAATAAAAAAAGGTGAAGAAATATTAGGTAACGAGACAAGAGTAAAAGTAGTTAAAAACAAAGTAGCGCCGCCCTTTAAAATTGCTGAGTTTGAGATTAGGTACGGGGAAGGAATATGCAAAGTGGGAGAAATTATTGATTTAGGCGTTGAGAACAAATTAATAGAAAAGTCTGGTTCGTGGTACAGTTATGATGGAAATAAAATAGGCCAAGGCAAAGATAATGCGATGAATTTTTTAAAAGAGAATCCTGATATTTTGAAAACAATTGAGGAACAACTTTACGATATTATTTTACCAAGTGATTCAAAAAAAAATGAGCCCAAAAAAAATAATGTAAAAAAAAATAAAAAAATAGAAGAGAATGTCTGATTTAGAAAAATGTCTGACCTCTGCACAAAGGTCTTTATCAATGAGAGAATATTCAAAGCTTCAAATAGAAACAAAATTGAAAAACAAGGGTTTTGATATTAATACTATAGAAAATGTTTTAAGTAAATTGCAGGAAGAAGGTTTTCAGTCAGATGACCGATATACAAAAGAATATATAATATATAGACAAAATAACGGTTATAGTTCTAAAAAAATTACATATGAATTAAAACTAAATGGCATTGATACAGAAATAATAAATAAAAATTTTTATAATTTTAAAGACGATTTTGATGTTCTTTATAATTTAGCAAAACGTAAGATTCTAGATTATAAATTTGATGATCAAAAAAAAATGTTAAAATATGTGAATTTTTTTAAATCAAGGGGTTTTGATAATAATACTATATTAAAAGTAATAAATATTTTAAAAAATCATGAAAAATAAAAGCAGTGATATAAGAAAAAAATTTATTCAATACTTTGTATCAAAAGGTCACACGCACGTTAGTTCAAGTCCTATATTGCCATCTAATGATGATAAGTCATTACTTTTCACAAATGCTGGGATGGTTCAGTTTAAAGATTTTTTTTTGGGGCTTTCGAAACCTAAGTTTAAATCAGCTGTTACAAGTCAAAAATGTATAAGAGCAGGAGGAAAACATAATGATCTTGATAACGTAGGTTTTACTAATAGGCACCATACTTTTTTTGAGATGCTGGGAAATTTCAGCTTTGGTGATTATTTTAAAGAGGATGCTATTCAATATGCTTGGGATTTCTTGACAAATGAATTAAATATACCCATTGAGAAATTATGGATAACAGTTCACGATTCTGATTTAGATGCAAAAAATATATGGCTTGAAAAAGTGGGTATTAGTAAAGATAGACTTTCTATAATAAGTACAAATGATAATTTTTGGAGTATGGGCGATATCGGACCCTGCGGCCCTTGCACAGAAATATTCTATGACTTTGGTGAAAAATATAAGGGTGTTCCACCCGGTCAAGGTGACGAAGGAGAAAGATACGTTGAAATATGGAATTTAGTATTTATGCAATTTAATAGAATATCTAAGGGAAAGATTGAGAAATTACCTCATCCTTCAGTTGATACAGGTATGGGGTTAGAAAGAATATGCGCTGTAATGCAAAATGAGCATAGTAATTATGAAACTGATCTTTTTCAACCAATGATCTCTTTTATAAAAGAAAATATTGATGATAAATATAAAAATGAAACAAGCTCAATGAAGGTTATAGCGGACCATATTAGATCAATATCATTTTTAATTTCAGAAAAGGTTATACCATCAAACGAAGGGAGTGGATATGTATTGAGAAGAATTATAAGACGATCTGTTCGACATGCTCAAAAAATAGGTTTTAATAATGAAAACTTTATAAAACTAATTCCAATATTTATTAATACACTTCGTGAAGAATATAAGGAAATTGATAATCTTTCAAATATAACTCAAGTATTAGAAAAAGAAATAGCTAAGTTTAATGAAACATTGGAAATAGGATTAGATATACTCAACAAAAGCATGAATAAGGTAATATTAAATAAATCTGAAAAGTTAATATCTGGAGAATTATTATTCCTATTATATGATACATATGGATTTCCTATTGATTTAACTTCAACAATAGCTCAAGAAGAAAATTTTAAAATAGATATAAAAGCTTTTGAAAAATTAATGGATAAACAAAAAGAAAATAGTAAAAAATCTAATAAATTTGGTTTCAAAGATGAAATTGATTTTGTTGCAAAACATTCATCAGATTTTACAGGATATAAAGATGTGAAAAATAAAGCCAATATTTTAGAAATATTTTATGGGAATAATTCTGTTAATAAAATTAAAGAAGGGCAAAAAGCTTATATTGTTATAGATAGTTGCCCATTTTATGCAGAAGCTGGTGGCCAAATAGGTGACTCTGGAAAAATATTATCCGACAAAGGTATTTTTGAGGTTTTAGATACACAAAAACGTGGTTCTGCAAATTTATTAATTGGTATACAAGTTGAAGGCATATTATCTGTAAAAGATGAAGTAATTGCAGAAATTGACATACTGAAGAGAGATAATATAAAATCAAATCACTCTGCAACTCATTTACTGCATTCCGCGCTTAGAAATACTATAGGTAATAG
>JAYOZO010000028.1:12895-13648 GCA_038154165.1 Thiothrix sp. | reverse complement strand
GATATATTTGCTAAACAAATTCAAAAATATAACGAAAATAAAGCTAATGCAGCTGGTATATCTTTAGAAAAGCTATACGAAGACGGAAGAGGAGAATTATTAGTGCCGGCTGTTGGGGCGTATTTTAGTTATTATATAGAACAAAAACAATTAAAAAGTTTAAAAAATTATTGGGATACTGTTCCTAATTCTGTTTTAAAACAAATAGCAAGCTTTTTTCAAGTAGGTGGTAAAAACGGAGTACAGGAATATTTACAACATATAAATGAAGAATTAAATATTGAAATAGGTAAGTTAAGAGGGGCGGGATTTCAATTAACAGAAAAAGCATCTGGTGAATATTTATATAATAAATTAATTGAAATAGCAAGTAGTGATCAAGCAATTGATGCAATGGTAAAAGGAATAGGCGGTGCAAAAACATTAGCTGCACCTGCAACTATTTCAAATTCATATAAAATTATAACTAAACAAGAAAAAGAATTAACGCCCCAACAAGTTCAAAAAATTAGTGAATTTGAAATTATAGCTGCTGATTTAAATCAAAGTAAAAAAACAAGAGATAGAGCAAGAGCTAATGCTAATAAAATAAGATCTAATATGTATAACTCTGTTATGAATAGAGATATATTATATGAACAACTAACACTAAAACAAAAGAAAAAAGTTGATGATGCTTTTGCAAAAAACAAAGAATCCGAAAGAGAAATTGCAAGAATTTTAAACAGTGGTGCTATATCAGATGCGGCTAAA
>JAYOZO010000028.1:10560-12885 GCA_038154165.1 Thiothrix sp. | reverse complement strand
TCTTTTATAACTGAATTAAATGAATCAATAAATTTTAATTATACTTTAATACAAAATGAAGTTAATATAGCTAAAAAAGTTGCTAAGGAAGCTAGCCAATTAAAAAAAATAGCTAAAGGTAAACCTATTACAGTAGATATCTATACAAGTGATTTAGATTATAGGGAGAAAACAGGTGCGCCAGAAAATTCAGATGCTCAAATTGATCCTGAAAATAATACCATATCTATAAATTTAGAGTTTGCTAAAAACGTAGGAAAAATAACATCAGCTAAACATGAATTATTCCACCCTATACTAACAGGTACTTTTTCCAAAACAGAATTAGCTGAAATGGTTGAATTAGTAAAAAGCGAATTAACAGAAAAACAATTAACTAAATTAGAAAAAAGACTAGAAGCTTATAAAACATCTGAACAAACTAATGATGAAATACTAACTCAAGTTTATGAGGTTATGGAGCAAGAGGGACTTTTGGATAATGTTTCTTTTCAACAAAAAATAGGTAGATATTATACTAATTTTTTAAGAACATTAGGTTTTTCTAAACTTAAAAATTTTGAAAGTGGTAAAAACGTAAAAGATTTTATATTAGATTATAAATTATCTTTTGATGAGGGGAAGTTACCTGTAGGAGTTAAATTATCTTTTGACAAAAAATCTCAATCAAAAAATTTATTAGATCTTTATAATGAATATAACCAAAACGCAGAAAATATGGTTATTGAGACTTTTACAGGCGCAACTGATGTTTTAAATACTAAATTTGGACAATCTATTGGGGGGCTAGTTGAATCAATTACAAAAAGGTTATTTGACGGTACACTTCCTGACGCTACAAAGGTAATTGATGAAAATAGAGCAGAAGCAAGAAAACAATTTAAAAGACAGGTCATAGAGGACGCTGCTATAATGGTTTTGAACGAGTTTGATGCGCAAAAACAGTCTTTAGATAAGTTTATATCTAATAGATTAAATTTAAGAGCAAACGCGGTGTTAAAAAACATGGGTGTAATGCCTTCTGTAGAAAAAGGCGGTTTAGGTATTGGAGTTGAAGTTACTGAATCTGTTATTAAAGATACTGACGAACAAATTCAATTACCGCAAGAAGAAATAAAAACAAGTAAACCCTTTGCTGAAAAATTAGAATTAGATAATGATTTTAAAAATAAAATTGTTAAAGCAGTTGAAAATACTTTTAGTACTAAATTACCTAGTGTAACTGAAAAGAAATTTAGAATTGAATTTGAAAAGAAAAATAGAGCAGAATTAATACCTATATTTCAAAAACAATTAGCTGATAAAGATGAATTTAAAATATTTTTAATAAAAAATTATGAAACTATATTAGGTAAATTACCTCAAAGAATAGTTAATAAAAAATATAAAAACTTTGGAGCAGCTATTACAGATGAGGCTGGTAAACAAGTTAGGGCTAAAACAAAAGTAGGTGAGGGGCAATTTAAAAAAGTTAAACCTACAAAAGAAGAATTTGTTGATTATTTTACAAGCGAAAAATTAGGATCAAGTACTAGAAGTGATAGAAAACAATCCTTGCTTAGAACTATAGTAGATGAATTAGGTTTTGATGCGGCATTAGATGCTATCAGCAACCCTGATGTTATAGCTAAATTAGAATTGCAAGGTATTGAAATTAATAAGCTTTGGACTGAAGAACTTAAAAAAGCTATAGAAAGAGATCAATTAAGTATAGATGATTTGCAAAATAGAAATAAAGAAGCAGGTATAAAATACAGTAAAATAATTGATGAAGCTGAAAACCAAGGATTGAATAATAAGCAAATAGACGATTTCTTATCTATATATTTAAAAGATAAAAACAAAGCGTATGATAAAAACCCTGATTTATATGTAGCTATTGAAGAAGACTATGCTAAAAAACAGGGTGTTGGCGCTGAACAAAGGCAAGGAGATATAATAAAACTTGCTAATAAAAATAATAAAGGCTTTTCAATGATTTCTACAGCTGCTGGTAATGATAATACAGTTATTGACTATCAAGTAAAAATAAATGGCAAGGCGGAAGGGGTGGAAAATAAAGATGGTAGTAATAATTATGGACAATTAGCAAGAATTTTAGGCAATACTGAAAATTTAAAAACTAATAATAGCAATATATTAATAGAAGATGTATTAAAAAGAAAAGAAGCACAACCTTTTATAGAAGCTTTAGATAAAATGGCTGAAGTTGGTTCTAAAATATTAGGTATTAAAAAAGAAAATTTTGATTTTACGCAAGAAAATACAGCTTTTATAATTGATAAAGGCCATACAGATCAATGGGACTCCAAAATTTTTATAAGT
>JAYOZO010000028.1:10126-10550 GCA_038154165.1 Thiothrix sp. | reverse complement strand
GGCAAAGGTTTACAAGCCGAAATTGAAAAAAATGGTAAATTTTCTGTTCCCCAAGAAATTGTTAAAAATTACTATAAAACAAAAGACGCTAATTTTCCTGGAACCGGATTAATAGATAAAGGATTATTGTATTCTTTTAACGGGGTAACTCTAGGCACTACTGCGCCTATACTTGAATTAGCCCCAGAAATTTCTTTAAGAGTTAGAACAGAAAGAATAATGAAAATGATTGATGGAGAAAAAACTAAAATAGGTTTTTATCCTAAAATTGTAGCAGAATATAGAGCAAATAATATAACTAAAGAAAAAGGGATTGATATATCAACTTTAGAAAAAGCGGAGCAGGTATTTTCAAATATAAAATACAGCAAGGTTGAAGATTTAGAAAAAGAAATGAACTCAATGATTGAAAGAAAAAAAGGTG
>JAYOZO010000028.1:7036-10116 GCA_038154165.1 Thiothrix sp. | reverse complement strand
GCATTGAACTAAATAAACCCGAAGATTACGTAAATACTTTTTCTAACATAAAATATAGTAAAGTATTAGAGGATGAAATGAACTCAATGATCGAAAGAAAAAAAGGTGTTGATATTGAAAAAACTTTTTCCGAACCACAAGCTAGAAGATTAGGACAAAAAGCGGAAAGAATTAAATTATATGTTCCTTATACTGCTGAAGATTTATTAGGATTAACTTATAGATTTGCAGGCAAAGGGGAGCAAGGGAATAAAGATTTAAAGTTTTTTAAAGAAAATTTATTTGATCCTTTAACAGAGGCTAATATACTTTTTGAAGCAACACAGCAGGATTCTGAAAAAGCTTTAGACGCGGCTAAAAAAATTATAAAAAATCAAAAAGTTGATTTAACAAAAGAAGCAATTGATGGGTATACTAATGACCACGTAATTAGAATTTTTATGTGGAATAGAAGAGGGTATAGTGTCCCTGAATTATCAGAAAAAGATCAAGCTAAAATAGTAAAATATGCTAGACAAAATTTTGATATAGTTACAATTGCTGATGCTATTGAAAGCGCTTATCCAAATTTTCAATATGGACAACCAGATAATACTTGGGTAACAGGTACTATAACAACTGATTTATTAGATTTTACAAGCACAATAACTAGAGATGAAATTTATCAAAAATTCTTTGATAATGCTGAGGCTATGTTTGGTAAATTTAATAAAGGTAATGGTAGATTAACAGGGCCAATAGCAAATAAAATAAGAGCGGCATATGGCAATACATTCATTAAAGCATTAGAAAGTTCTTTATATAGAATATATACAGGTAGGAATAGACTGTATCAATTAGATAAGCAGGGTAATATTATATTAGATTGGATGAATAATGCGATTGGTAATATTATGTTTATTAACACAAGATCTGCTTTACTTCAAACAATATCTAATTTTAACTTTACAAACTGGACTGATAATAATCCTTTAAAAATAGCTGCTAGATGGGCAGATATAAAACAGTTTAGAAAAGATTTTGTTAATATATTTAATTCAGATTATTTGCAATCAAGAAGAGGTGGCTTAAAAACAGATGTTCAAGAACAAGAAATAGCAGAAGCAGCAAAAAATTCTAAAAATAAAGTAAGAGCTATGATAGCTGTAATTCTTAAAAAAGGTTTTTATCCAACACAAATTGCAGATAGTTTTGCTATTGCGCTTGGTGGGGCTTCATTTTATAGGAATAGAGCTAATACTTATATAAAACAAGGTTTTGAAAAAGCAGAAGCGGAGTCCAAAGCTTTTGCGGACATGAGGGAAATATCTGAAACAACTCAGCAATCTGGTAGACCTGAAAAAATTTCAATGGAGCAAGCTGGATTTGGAGGAAGACTTATATTAGCTTTCCAAAATACTCCTATGCAATATAATAGAATAATAAAAAGAGCCATACAGGATTTATATAATGGTAGAGGAGTTGCTAGAGAAAATATAAGTAAAATAATAACTTATGGAATTTTACAAAATGCTTTATTTTATGCTCTACAGCAAGCATTATTTACCGTAATATTTGATGAACCTGAAACAACAGAAGAAGAGAAAAAAGAAAAGAAAAGATATTATAGTTTAATAAATGGCATGGTTGATTCAATATTAAGAGGGTCAGGGGTATTTGGTGCTTTGGTATCTACAGGTAAAAATACGATATTAAAAGTTTTAGAAAGAGAGGGCTTTGACGAAAAAGCAATTGAAGAAATTGCTAATCTTTCCCCTCCGCTTGGAAAGAAAACAAGGCAATTATTTGATATAAGGGATAAATTCCAATTTAAACAAAATAAACAAAAAATAAAAGAATTAGGTTTAGACACTAGAAACCCAGCTATATTAGCCGCTGCTGATGCATTATCATTTGGAGTTAATTTACCAGCGGATAGGGCATTAAGAAAAATAAATAATTTAAGAACAGCTATGGAGAAAGAAACGGAAATGTGGCAACGTATTGGATTATCTTTGGGTTGGAGTGAATGGGAATTAAATATAGATAGAGACGAACAAAATAAATCTAAAATTTCTAAATTTAAAAAGAAAACAATTAAAAAGAAAACAATTAAAAAGAAATAATTATGCCAAAAGACTATTGTTATCATAAAATAAAAAGACAGTACAAAGTATTTCCATCAGCATATGCATCTGGTGCTATAGCCAAATGCAGAAAACAAAGAGGTAAAAAGAAATAATGGCTGTAAGAAAAACTAAAAAAGGAGCAAGTTTGAAACGTTGGTTTAAAGAAAAATGGATTGACGTAAGAACAGGCAAACCGTGCGGCCGTACAAAAGGTGACGGAAGAGGTGTGCCATATTGTAGGCCAAGTAAAAGAATATCCAGTAAAACCCCAAAGACTGCATCTGAAATGAGCAGCGCGGAAAAAAGAAAAAAAATAGCGGAGAAAAAAAGTTTAGGACAACCAGCTGGTAAACCGCGTAGAGTTAAATCACTTAAAAGAAGAAAATAAAATGGACTTAACAGATATAAGGTTAGCAGTAATAAATGCAACAGCTTTTTTAATATCTTTCTCTGATATAGAAGTAATATTAAAGATATGCTTATTGACTGTATCAATAGGATATACTATAACTAAATGGAAAGAGATTTATAAAAATGGAAAAGATAAGTAAACACGTTTCATATACTGAAGGGACAAAATCAATTACAGCTATAAGAAAAGGTATTGAGAATATACCAAATGAATATGAATTGCAGAATATGGAATTAATAGCTGCTAAAATATTTGAACCTCTTAGAGAATGGGTAGGTGGTCCAATAAAAATAAATTCGTTTTTTCGATGTGATGAATTAAATACTGCTATAGGTGGTAGTTCAAAATCGCAGCATTGTCAAGGCAGAGCAATTGATTTAGATGATACATATGGTCATAAAACAAATGCTGAAATGTTTGAATATATAAGAACTAACCTTAATTTTGATCAACTTATATGGGAATTTGGAAACGATACCAATCCAGATTGGGTGCATGTAAGCTATGTATCCGACACACAAAACAGAAACAGATGCCTAAAAGCAAGCAGAGAAAATGGA
>JAYOZO010000028.1:5075-7026 GCA_038154165.1 Thiothrix sp. | reverse complement strand
GTGTATAGCATAATATAAAAAAAGGGATTGCATTTCTACAACCCCTTCATACTAAACAAAACAAAACTAACCATCACAGCTAAGGCAATCTGGATTCATCGCCTCTGCCGCAATATCACCTCTGAGAACACTTTCCGTTCTCATATAATATAACGTTTTAATTCCACGCTTCCAAGCCTCCATATGGACTGTATTAATCCATCTTGGCTCGGCCTGTGATGGAAATGCTAAATTTAAACTAACTGATTGATCAATATAGGTTTGTCTTAAACCCGATTGATTAACTAGTTCTAATTGATTTATTTCTTTGAACGTTTTGAAAACGTTTTTAACAGGCTCACCATCTTCTTCCTGAGTAAGCCTGCCGTTATTATCGTAATAGTAACCATCTAATTCTTTTATATCCTGTACTGATCCTTTATCAGCTAATATTTTATCCCATATTTCAGGGGTATCAATTTTTAATTTCTTTAAAACTTTTTTAAGCTCACCATTTTGTCTAATAAATGTTCCTTTAGCGGATTGTTCTGTGAACACGTTAGCAGCCCAAGGCTCAATTCCAGGTGAAACATTACCGGAAAGTTTTGAGTTCGATACGGTTGGTGCAATGGCTCTTAAATGCGTGTTTCGCATACCTGTTCCAACACACCAAAGTGGTTCACCGTAAATTTCAGCTAAAGCTTTAGACGCTCTTTCAGTTTCAAGTTTTAATTGTGAAAATATTTCTCTTGTTTTAAATTGCGCAAGTAATCCTTCAAAAGCAATTCCTTTTTGTTGCAGCAATGTATGCCAACCTAATATTCCTAATCCTAACGCTCTACCCTTTTCTGCTGATCTAACTGCATTATCAAACCCTTTCATATTCTTAGCTCTTTGTATAAACTCTTCAAGTATTCCATCAAGAAACCAAGTAGCATCATATATAAGATTAGTATTCTTCCATTCATCATACTTTGCTAAATTAAGAGATGATAAACAACAAACAAAAGAATGTGATTCATCTGTATGTAGTGTAATTTCAGAACATATATTAGTCATATGCACTTTTAAACTATTATCTTTATAAGCTCTAGGGTTATTTTTATTTGTATTACCTTTAAATAAAATATAAGGTTCGCCTGTTGCTTTTCTTTTTTGTAATAGTTTACTCCACTTTTGTCTTGCTTCTGGTTGCCCTTCTTCAAGTTTCCTCATAAACTTATCACCAACAACAGCACATTGATGTAGATTTAATGATTGTCTATTTACATCACCTTTAGGCTCTCTAATTTCAAGCCAATCTAAAAAATCTGGATGCTCTATGTTTATATTTACAGAAGCGGCACCTCTTCTCACTGAACCTTGATTGGTTGCAAGTATAGTTGAATCATATATTTTACAGAACGGCACAACACCATCTGATGTTCCATTGCCTGCAATTCTAGCACCAGCTGGTCTAATCATATTTACACCAATACCGACACCACCACCGTGTTTTGCAAGAAGCATCATTTCAAGATTTTTATTACCTATATCCATAATGCTATCAGCAACATCAATACCAAAACAACTAATAGGTAAACCTCTATCTGTACCTGTGTTAGATAATACAGGTGAAGCCAAACATAACCAACCTTTCCATATATAATCAAAAAATTTATCTGCAAGTTCTGGTTTATATAATCTTCTTGCTGCTGTTTTAGCAACCCTCATATATGCATCTTTAGGTGATTCACCTTGCAGTAAATAACCACCTGCAATTGTTTTCTTATATACCTCTGTATCGCCCCAAGTAGGATAGTCTTTACCTTTTTTCCAATCGTTATTCCACATCTTTTTCTTCTTGCTTTTCTTTTATTTCTTTTTGTAATTCTTTTATAGCTTTATCATAAGCTGGCATTTTTTTCATTGTTTCTAATGTACCAACAGATAAATCTCTAAGGTTTGTTAATTCCTGTAGAACACCTTGCAT
>JAYOZO010000028.1:879-5065 GCA_038154165.1 Thiothrix sp. | reverse complement strand
ATTAAAGCACCAAGCTGCTCTATTTTTCTTTTCATTATAATTAATTCAGATTCTTTCATAATTTTTTACCAAATGTCTTCAAAATCCTCTCCTTCATTCGCTTTAGAATAGTCAGTAGGTCTGATAGCAAAAAAATCGGTATGAGTAACACCACCAGTAAGATGATAAAACCAATCCAAAGCACTAGCGCTGGTTGGCTCAAATCCGAAATGATTCGCTTCGTCTCCGTATCCAAGTTCCACGAGTTTTTCATTCGCTCTTTTCTTTATAAAGTTTTTTAAATCTTCTTTCTTTAAATTTTCAATATCGCCTTGTTCAAACATTTTATCGATATATTTTAATTCAAGGTCAACCATAATATCAGCAGCTTCTAATACATGGCCTCTACACTCTTCTTTTAAATTTGGTATTTCCTGACACATATGTCTAAATAATTGACAACCCATTTTTGAATGTAATGACTCATCTCTTACAGACCATTTCATTTGTTGGCCAATACCCTTAAGTAAGTTTCTAAGCTGAAAGCTATATAACACAGCAAAAGCAGAATATAAAGACACACCTTCTGCAAACGCTGAAAAGATAGCGAGACTAGTCCCAATTCCTTTAGGATTATCGCCACTATAAGCAACCAAATTCTCAAAACGTGCAGCAGTAGCAGGGTCGTGTAAAAACGCTTCAAAGTCTTCAAGGCCGAGTGTTTCATTTAAGTAACTATAAGCAACAGCGTGTATTGTTTCTTGCGATCCAAACATCATAGCCATTTGTTGTATTTCATGTTTAGGAAACCAACTAACAACTTTTTGTGTCCAATAATCTGATACTGCACATTCTGTTTGTGCAAATCCTAATAATATATTACCTACTAAATTCTTTTCAGCAGGAGTAAGTTTTTCGTGCCAGTCTTTTACATCAGCTGTCATTGGTATTTCTGTGTGTAACCAAAATGCTTGTGCTTGTGGCAACCAACCTTCTGTATAATACTCAGGGTATTCAAAAGGTTTATAAGCTATTCTTTCATCAAATAATCCCATATTAATCTTCTATTTCTTTTTGTACTTCTAAAGCTATATCTATAAAAAAAGGTAGATACAGCACGTGTAAATCAATTTCTGGTTGATCATACGATCTAATCCCAAATAATATTCCAGGATAAAGACCAATTGTTATATTCCAAGGTCTCATTTAAAAGGGTTTAAATTGTTTAAAAACTTTTTGAATTTTATATTTTTTTTTCTTTTTTGCCCTGCAGCCATTCTATAACCGTTTTGAAAATATCTTTTAACTACTTTTTGAATTTTCATCATAATTTTATCTTTTTTTACCTTGCCCTCTATAGGCTTTTTTATAATACTTACTAGATTTAACTTTACTAGTTTTTGTTTTAGCGTGAACACCCGGTCTTCTTATTTTTTTCTTTATAAATAATACGGATATTATTCCTCTTTTAGCCATAAACTTTTACATTATATTTATTATGAATTTCAACTAATTCTTTCCACCTAAGGAATCCTCTATTAGCTGCCCATTTCATATATTTTTCTATTTGTCTTTCTTTGTATTTTAATCGAGCTATTTTCTTTTGCTTATCAATATCTCTATCACTTTGTCGCATTCCTTTTGATTTTGTGGTTTAAAAAGAATATATCCTGGAAATTGTTGAGTAACCAACTGTTTAAATAATTTCCATCTAATAGGAAATGATTCATTTGGTCTACCTTTACATTCTATTATAAAATTATCACCAATAAAATCTGGCGTATATTTTATAGGTAATATTCTTTTTGTACCCCTGTTCATAAATTCACCTTTTGAGTTAGCTTGTCTTTCATAAACTTCATTATCAAAATGAAAACCGTTTACTAATACAAATGTTTCGCCTTCATATTTTGCACGTATCTTAGCTTTCTTTAAAGCTTGATACATATACTTTTCTAATCCAGAAGCGAAAGTAAAACCATCGTATTGAACTTTATTCGATACTACTGGTCCTCTCTTCCTTGGCTTCCTTCTGTAAGTTCTCTTCATGTCTTAACTGTATATCTTTTAAATACATCTCTTCAACCTCAGATCTTAATACTTGTCTTGTTTTTTCAATATAGTTAACAGCATCCATTAATTCTTCTTGTATGTGTTTAAGCCAAGTATCTAATGGTTGATCATCTTCGTGCAGCGTAACGCCATACTTTTTATATCCAGTGTCAGATCTTTCAATATATTTATTAATTACTGATTGTATTATTTTGTCTCTAATATCCATTACTTATCTTTTACAAATGTTCCGTTTATCATTCTGCCAGTTCTACTAGAAATCTCATCATAAGCAAACTGCATACAAGTTTCAACAGTGGTGCCTGCAAACTCGGCGAGATTAGTAAGAACAACAATACTATCACCAATAGCATCGACAATGCCTTCTTTATCATTGTCAAGAACAGCTTTGGATAATTCTCCTGTTTCTTCATATAATTTAATTAATTGTGTTTTTATATCACCTTTAGAGTATATATCTCTATCTGATGCCCATTGCCTGATTAAATCAAACATAGACTCATAATTATATCTACTATTAGCTAAAAAAGCCTCGTAGTATGCTTTATTATAAATATAACTACGTTTTTTGTCAAACATTGAAGCGTATGAATTTGCTTTTATCCACTCAATAGTTAGATCAGATATTTCAAATTCACCAAGGGAGGTTTTCCATTTTAAACCTATATTAGCATCTAATTTTTTAGATAATTCTTTTTTGGAAAATGGAAAGGTTGAGGTTTGCTCGGTTGCATTTATCTTCATTTTATTTACTAAATTTTTATATAATGTTCTATCTATCTTATAGCCGTAAATTTTTTGAAGCTCTATTTCTCTACCAGATATATAATTAATATCTGATGAAGAATCTAGAACTTCATATTCTCCAGGCTTATAACCCTGCACAAGCGTAACCCTGTTATTTAAATCACGTGTTACACCTATTTTTTTACCGGGAATATGATAAATATAATATACTTCTTCCATAATATTATTAATTTCCAACTGATAGCTCAGCCTTTATAAAGGGGCTATGCTTATAGTTCTCTATTCTTATCGTGTCAAGATTAGGAATAAATACAAAATCATTTGCTCCTTCTCTTAATTTTATACCGCCCCAATCTAATTTAAGTTGAGGTAAATCATATTGCTCAGCGGCAATATATTCTTCAGCTTGTTTTAAATGGTTATTATATAAATGACAATCACCTAAGCTAGCAATTAATGTTCCAGGTTTCATATTAAACCCATCAGCAATCATTTCTAATAATAAACCATACATAGCTATATCATATGGTAAACCAAGAAATACATCTGCACTTCTTTGTCTCCACATTAAATCCAGTTTACCATCGTTATAAAATAACTGGAAAGAATCATGACAAGGAGGGAGTACCATATCGTGAAGATCAGAAATATTCCAAGATGATACCATGAGCCGTCTACTGGAGGGATTTTCCCTAAGCTCCTGTAGCACCATTTGTAATTGATCCATACCATTAGACTTCCTCCACTGATGACCGTATATGGGACCAAGTTTTCTATCAGTCCTACCAGATCTTTCGTAATCGCGAACCCAATAGCTGACACCGTTGTTAACAAGATAGTCCAAGTCAGTTCTACCTTGGAGAATCCACAATAATTCTGTTTTTGCATGGTTAAAATTTATTTTCTTTTTTGTTAGTAGTGGAAAACCCGCTTCCATATCATGATATAACATTCTACCAAATACAGCTCTTGTACCTGTTCCTGTTCTATCAGGCTTGTCTTTACCTCCGTATAATATACCAGATATTAAACCTACATATTCATTTTCTATATTTCTCATAATAATACATACATGTTTTATACATTTGTTCTTTACATTTAACAGCTGGATAAACTTCCGGTGATAAATGCGGCTTTTCTCCTTTTTTATATGGCCCTATAATTATAGATATATGCCATTCTTTTGGGGCAGCTCCTGGTGTTGCAGGGACATAAGATATTCTTATGTTATTTCTAATACAAAAATCTTGAGCATCCATTTCTTCTTTTGTAGGGAAGTAATACCCCATGATACTCTTTTTGTTTCTATTATTTCTATCAATTCTTTCTACGTAACCTACCATATTATCTTTATATACCCGTATTTAATACGTATTATTCCCAAGGT
>JAYOZO010000028.1:0-869 GCA_038154165.1 Thiothrix sp. | reverse complement strand
TATCTTCTGTTGTTAAAACAGTATGAGGGACATAACAACCAGATTTTGGTTCCCACGTAAAGAAACATTCACCTCCGTTTTCACCAAGGTTTTGAAACTTAACTTTTAATACTTTAACCTTTGTTGTTTTATTCTCATAATCTCTATGCACTAATAATCCGTGATAACTTGCGTCATACCATTCACCACCACCTTTAATATTATACATAGTAGGTTCCTCAATTTTACCGTTTGCATCTTTATACATTTTAGTTGGGTGTGCAACTATAATAACTAAAACATCATACTTCTTTGCAAAAGTTTCAATCTTAGTTAAATATTCCATTGTATAACGATTAACATCTTCGGTTTTAGCATCTACATCTCTAACCTTATTAAAAGGGTCTATAACAAGACATTTTATACCTTTACGCTTAACAAGCTCAGCACCCTTTTTTAATACTGAATCAAGTGTATAACGTTCCATATCAATAAAGAAAAAATTATCATTTATATATTCTGATATTTGTGACCATTTATCGTTAGCTATATCTTTTTGAGATGGCATACCTTCCCAGAGTTTTCTCATTAGTTTATGAGCGTGAAGATATGTAGGCGCATTTTCAGGTGAAGCAAAAGCTATTTTCCAGTTATATTGTTTATTATAACCAATAACCATCTGATCAACAAAATCAGATTTACCTGAACTTGGAATACCTGTAACAGTTATAAACTGTCCAGTATAAGTAGAAAATATATCGTCAAAATTAGGTAGACCTATTTGGAAACCCGGTTTAAAACCGTTTTGTACAAAGTCTGTAATTTCGTTTTCAATATCTTTAAATGTTGTAACATTTTCCAAAGGTACAGGCCTCGCGTCTGAAATACAT
>JAYOZO010000027.1:0-13765 GCA_038154165.1 Thiothrix sp. | reverse complement strand
TTATTAGACATTATTTATTGAAGTCTCTGATGGAAGCAAAAAATTTGAACCAAAATAATCTTAATCTACCCAAAAAACTTTGATTTTTTTTAAGTAGATTATACTTTTGAATACCACATTCAGTTTTAATTTTAAAATCACCCAAAAGCAATTACTCCTATCTATTAAAAATTTCATATTATATTATTTATTCAGTAAAAAATCTTGATCTACCTGTAGCTATTGATTTTAATTTAGCTTTTACTGCGGATAAAGGCTCATTCTCTTTTATTAATATCTGCTTATTATTATTTGCATTTTGAATAATTAAATCACCATCTTCATCAAATTCCCCACTGCTTACATAACCTTCAGGTAATTTATTTGTAAATAATGTAGATAAATAATAATCTTTTTTAGATGACATTTTAAGCGCTGAAGGATTTATAGAATTTGGCAGCTCATCTATAGACTTTATAGCAGCATTATAATAAGCCTCTCCTGATTTAAGTTTTTCTGGTTCTTCAATTTTAGGAGGCTCATATTGGTATCTATTATTAATAGTTGTTATGATTCTTTGTTCTAACAAATTACTCAGAGCAGGCTCATTGCCTTGGTATTGAGACAAATTATCAGTTATTACACTATGATAATTAGCTAATACATTTTGTTGGGCGTTTTGATCTAAATTCATTACAAAGTCTTTTACCATGCTTTCTACACTGGAGGGAGGCATGTTTTCTGTTCTAGCTGTTCTAATTAACTCATTAATTCCAGAGTTATAATCATCCAACATACCTGCATCTATGTTTTTTAATTCCGGAACATCTTCAAATGGTATTTTTACTTTTTTATTTTTTTTATTTCTTTTTTCATCTATTTCTTCAACATCAATTATAAAGCCATCTTCATAAACCTCATTTGTTTTAGCAATACCTTCTAATATGGTATAATGAGATAATTTGGTTTTTTCATCTTTAATATTTTTTAAAGATTTATCTAATATTCCTTTTTCAACAGAGTCTATTGTTTCCATTTGTAATTGTGCAGCTTCAGCATATGGTTTTAATTTCACCTGAGCCTCTCGGTTTATATTTCTTTGAGCAATTTGTCCTTCATATTGAGACAATTTATGCGTGTCAGCATATTGATCAGCAAAATCATTTAATATACTAGCCCCTATATTAGTAAAATAGCCTAATGACTCTCCATTAGCCATAAGTATATCCCTATTTTTTAAAGAATCTATTCTATTTTTTTCAATTCTTTCTTCCTCTCTTTTATTAGCTTCTATTTGTGCTTTATAAGCTTTTTCATAACTAGTGTTAAAAGCACTTGCTGCTGTGCTAAAAGTTGGTTTTGCTAATGAATTTTGCGCTCTTTGTATTGCCTTTAATGTTGCTTCACTTAATGCCATTTTATTATGAATTTGCGTTATTTTTACCAAATATCCCCCCTAGTCCACCTGCAACAGCTTGTGCAGCTTGGTTTCTAGCTTCTCTTGTTGCAGCTAATTCTCCTGCAGCAATACCAAGTATATCACCCCTTTTATCAGCCTCAGCGGCCTGCCTAGCAGCTTCACCAGCAGCGCTTAATCTTTGTATATCCATTCCTGCTCCAGCTTGTTGTAATCCCAATTGCTGAGCTCCTTGCGCAGCTAATCTTGTATTTTCAATTTCTTGTCTAGCTATATCAGAAGCAATTCCTTGCATTGTTCTTCTTTGTTCTTGAATTAAAGCTTGAGCTAATCCAGCAGCACCTGTTCCACCCCCTGCACCTCTAAAAGCTTCTAATGCCTGTGCCGCCCCCTGTTGTGCTTGTTGAGCTTGAAATTCAGCTGCTTCTGTAGAAACCCCTAAATTAGCCATTTCGTTCCTTAATCCTGCATATGTATTCGTCATATCAGCGTAAGGATTTGTAAATTGCATATCTTGAAAACTACTTAATGCATCTCGATAGCCTAATCTAGCTTCTGCTTCAGCTTCTTTTCTAGCTTTACTACCTACTAAACCGCTTAATGCAGATATAGTAGCGCCCGCATTTCCTCCACCAAATAGTCCTCTCCCAATATTACCTAGAGTGGTACCACCATCTTTTTTTGCAAATAATCCTCTAAATAAATTACCCGCTACTGTCCCCCCTTCTTTCTTTTTAAATAAACCGCCTAATAATGTACCAGCTCCTTTTAAAATACCACCTAAAAGACCTTTTTTAGCTGCGCCTCCTAATATACCTTTGGCAGCTATACCTACAAAAGGGGCTAATCCATATTGTAAATTTTCTATTATTAATATTATTTTTTCCATTTTAATTGCTACTTATAAATATTTCTGAATTGACTGCAAATAATTCTGCATGATCTTTTGAATTATTTTTTAAATTAACTTCTGCATAATAGCCAATTATACCTGATGTATTTTTTGTATTATCTTTGCCAAAAAATATATAGCTTGTTTGTGTTAATCCTGATAAATTACCTGTTGCATTACAAACTATGTATGTATCTGCAATACTTTGTATAGGGCCAATTTTTTTGACTACACTTGTTTCTCCTGATTCATCTAAAAAATATATTATATCACCAACTTGTAGTGATGTATTTTTTGTAAATGCTGTTTGTAACGTTATTAAGCTCATATTCTTATTATTACGTTATTTTATGGACAGTTAAGAGTATAAGGCCCTGCTAATGATGTACCATTCCATATATAATAATTTGCATTATCAGTTGAATAGTATTTTGTACCTGACATTAATGTTCCACATCCTGATGCTGTATATACTTGCGTTGAATTTGCAAGTGTTGTGCCGTTTATATATAATGCTCTAGCGGATCCTGCTCCACATAAATCACCAGCTGCTGTTGTATTTGTAGCTGGATTACCAGTTGTATAATAAGCAGTTACACTATTACAAGTAGATTGTGGTATCTGGACTGTTGCTGTATCTCCTGTACAAGCATCTGAACTATTAATTGTACCTGTTAATGTTACACCTGCTGATAATGTTAAAGTTACACCACTTTCAAGCGCTGATTTTGTTGCGCTAGTTGGGCTTACTGTTCCTGAGCTTACGCTAAATCCTATTGATACCGTTCCTGTATGCCCTGATCCAAAAGTACCAGTAACTGTTGCTGTTCCATTTGAACTATTATAATTACCAGATGTGCTTAATGAAAACGAACAATCTACTTGATTAGCACTTTGACAAGCTGAACAGCTATTATGGAATGTTTGTATTTCAAATGCAGTTGCATCACCACTACCACTACCAGTTATTTTATAACATGTAACAACTGTAGTTCCTTTTTCAAATACCGTTCCAGTTGAAAGAGCATTTGTGCTAGTGTATCTAACTGTAATTACGTCATCATCATCTGTACAATCTGATTGTAAAGATCTAGCTGTATACCATCTTTCCGTAGGTTGTGGAGCAAACCAACTTTGTGTTATTTCCGCCTCTTTACTTACACCTGTTGCTGTTGCTACAACTTTATAATATATAGACCCAGCTGAGCTTGATGTTTGATTTTGTAACTGATTACTACTTCCTGTCTGTAGTGGGGTTGTTGGCCATGAAGCGCTTGGTGATGTTTTTGAATACCAAGCATAATTTGTAGCAGTATAACCTGATGTTGAAGCAGTAAATGTAACATTAGTATTTATTTCCACTGACCCTCCGCCAGAACTTGAAACAGAAACAGAACAACCTGTACAATCACAACAAGAACTTGATGGTGAAAAAGGATATGACCCTGAAACAGTCGCACTATATTGTTGTTGACCCGAGAAAAACCCTGTTATTTTATAACAACCTGAAGTAAGGCCACTTCCTGTTAAATTAACAACATTACCAATTGAGTAATTATCTGCATTAGTAATAAGTATATCTCTATCTATATCGCTTGGGCATAATTGCGCGGTTACTTTTTGTGACGGTATAGACCAAGTTATTTGATGAGAATCAAATTGGCCACTAGCAGTTCCACCCGTTACAGTACATCCATAAGTTACAGACCCACTAAAAGAATTAGATACTGTTGCCGCATATGTATTACTAGAGCCATTTTGTACCTCTACATTATCCGCTGTCCATCTAAAATTAGTTCCTGAAAAACCTGTTTCAACCGCTGTAAGTATTACGGTTGCATACGAGCTAGCTGTTGTATCTCCTGATATTGCAAATGTTGTACAAGAAAGCCAAGAACTAGTTACATTACCACCACCATCTACATAAGCCCTTACAGATCCATTTGAATATGTTCCATTTGAAATGCCACCTGTTGATCCGGTAGAATTACTATAAAATTTTGTTACATTAGCAATATTAGATGAATTACCATATAATGTTACTTGGTTGCTTGTGTTTGTACATGCATCCGAACTAGGTGAGGATGAAGAGCCCGCGTTAACATAGTTTAAATTACTATATTGTGTAAAATTAATCCAAGTTATACTAACATTATTTGCGTCAGTTATTGTTTTTGTATCTACACCATCTGTATAAGTTACATCACAATTATAATAAACTGTTTGTCCTGCTGAAGCTGATATAGTGTTAAAATTAACACTTAATGTAGAGCTAGTAGCTCCTGATATATTTGATAAGCTTGAGGGGTTTGTTCCACCTTTCCATTGAAAAGTTACAGTTGCACCCTGTGGCTCATTACTCCTAGATGTTGCTGATAATGTTCTTGAAACTAAACTTCCAGCGTCATATATAAATGAAGAAGCTACAGGCGATGTAACATCTACTGTGGGTGTTATCATTAATGTACAGCTATTATGAGTATTTGATAAAACTGGTGAAGAATCATATTGTTCTTCGCTTAATGTTAAATCAACCGCTTCTACATACCAATAATCATTACTAAACTGCTGAACTGTAAAGCTTATAACATCACCTACTGCTAAGGAATTATTATTATTTAAATCAACATTAAAAAATTTATCACTATTACTATCATTACATCTTGAAGCTCTTATACCTTGTGTGCCCCCTGTACAGGTTGATGAAGTATTAGGAACACCGCTAGAGTTTATAAATCTTTTATTTGTACCGTCAGAATAAGTACCTTGTTGAAATCCTGTTGTGCTTCCTTGATTATTAACAGCAAATTGTGTAGCTCCAGTAAAACTTCCATTTGCAAATACGTTTAAAGTAGTTAATGAAGTACATGCACTTGAATTTTCTGAAGTACCCGATAAATATTTTAAATTACTTAGTGCTGTCCACGCATTCCAAACAACTGCGTGTTGAGAAGAATTTGTTGTATTATTTATTTTTACAATATAATATTGTGTTGATGCTGAAGATTCAGATGTAACTAAAGTTGATGATGTAGCTCCATTTATAATATTACCAGCACCAGGGGTAAACCCAGAAGAAGAACTTTTATACCATTGGTAAGAACTTACCACTCCTGTAGTGATAGCTGTTAATGTTACATTTGAGCCAACCATAACAGTTCCAGCTCCATTTATAACAACAGTAGCTGCTTGTGGCGCTGTTGCAGTAGCAGTTTCCCCACTACATAATCCGCTAGTTATTGTAGCTGTAATAGTAACACCTTCGTCAGAATATATTGTTAATCCACCGGCTAATGCGCTTTTTGTTGTATTTACACTATTTGATGAACCAGCTGATCCAATGCCAATATTTCCACTATTTACAGATAAGCTTATTGTATCTGCATTAATATAATCTGTACCACTAAATGTTCCAGATAAAGTATAGCTGCTTGATGAATATGTACTTCCTGGTGTTAATGAAAATGCACAACTAGCTGAAGACCCTGTTGCGGTATCTGTACAATTAATAGTGCCTGAATTTGTATATCCTGATGGTATATTTATAGTGGCCGTATATGTTTGTTCCCCTGATGAATATGTTGATGGTGAAATACTAGCTATAGTACCTTCAGAAACCGTTCCTGTAACAGTATCGCCAATAGTGCCATCATTAATTGATAAATTTGCTATTGCACAAGTAAAATCTGCTTCGGTTGCACCAGCAGAGGCGGAACATTGGATACTATTACCAGTATTATCAAAACCGCTAGGTACTGTTATTGTAGCCGTATAACTTCTAGTACCAGATTCATAAGTTGATGGATATATTGATTGTATGGTTCCAGATGAAACAGTCCCTGTTACAACGCTGCCCGCTATACCACTATTTATTGATAAACCTGCATTAGCACAAACAAATGTTTCTGTCCCACTATGAGACGATATATTACCTAATCCTTGTATTGAAAAATCCTTTAATCTAGAATCTAACTCTTCACCTTGTAAAGTATCAATTTCTGTTTCTATTCCAGATATTAAACCAAAATATTTACCTTCTTTTTCTTTAAATTCTATAATCTCTCCTTCTTGTTGATCTGTAATAATTCCTGAGGCATCCGTTACCCAACCTGAAGTTCCTTCATAACTTAAATTTTTAAAGTTTTTAATAGCTGAAGAATTTTGGTTAAATATTAATTTTATTCCAGAATTTCCTGCTGAACCATAAAATGTATTTCGTTCTTCCTCGGGTGCGTGGTGCAAATATAATTTACCATTGTAACATGTAAAAAACTTACCATTTATAGAAACCCCTAATTCTGGTATAAAAGTTAATTTTGAAACCCATCCACCTACATCTTCATTAAAACTCAACGAAGAACCATAATTTACTAATGTTAATATATATTGATCAGAATGAATATCATAACTACCTATTATACTTGTATGCGTTTCATTTAATAAATTTTCTCTAAAAAAACTAGACATCCCGTTATCAGATATAACAGTAAGACCATCTTTTGACAATCTTATAACTGCCCCTCTTGCTTTGTCTGTAAAATATGATCTATACCCATAAGAAGCAAATGATTCTGGATTTCTTGAAATACCATAATCACCATTATAAGCTATTGCTTGTCCTAATACATTTTCAGTGGCTGTTAAATTAACATTACCATCAGCATTAAATAATGCATCTTTATTAGCTAAAACTCTTAATATTTTATCTTCACATAAAGCTATAATATCGGTGTCCCTGGTATGTAATTTTTGTATACTACCATATTCAGGGTTTAATTCTTTTGTTATTTTTAAAGCGTTGTTAAATTCATTTAATCTATTTACGCCATTTTCTTCATTATATATACCTGAATATATTAAAGAACTTTTTTGATCCCTTTGTTTGTAATCACCTGTGATAGTTGTTGAAACTTTTACACCTGGTTCTATTTTATCTTCATTAAAATCATCATTAATTATACTAGATTCAACCCCATTACCCATTATATAAGCATTGTGCCATGAAATTTCTTGCACAGACCCCCATGTTGTAATATCAAAAATTTCACTTGTTTCATAGTATATATCTAATACTTCATCTTCAGGAATTGTTTCAAATACAGCAGGACTTGAATTAGGAACAATAATATTTTGATCAGCATCATTATTTGCTGAAGCATATTCTATGTAGAAATCAGTTGGAAAATCAGCCCCTGTAACTTTAACAAAAATACCATTAATTGTACTACCCCCACTAGTGTCAGTATAACTACCATCAAAATTAGAATATTGAGTTGCGTTACTTAAATCAGCATAGCTTGAAACACCTCCTTTTGTTTGATTAAATGTTAATCCATTACTAGATGTAAAAGTATTATTTATAGTTACACTTGTTGGTATATATCTTTTTACCTCATATATTTTACCGTCTTTAAAATAAAAAGAATAATATATATCTTCATAAGGTTCTTTAACCCATCCTAAAAATAATGAATTTAATGGTTGCGCATCTTTTGTTCTTATCCAATTATCTTCATTAATATTTGCGTTATTTCCACCAGTTGAACCTGAATTTTGTAAAACATTAGTTGTTATAGGGTCTGATATGCTACCTTTTTTTATTTTAATAAAAAATTTTCCATCAAAGTTTTCGGAAGCGTCAATATTTTCTGGCTTTTCGGTAGAAATAGATAATGCCTTAAATTTATAATTATCGGAATTACCACTGTATGATAATCTAGAATTAGTATTTAATGCTTTTTTAAGCATCATATATTGGCCTTCCTTAATTTTGTTAATTTCATAAGAAGGAACTACTAACCAGCAAGTTTCAGGATCTTCTAAATCATTTTTAATAGTTTCTACTATTATATTATTAAAATTATTAGAACTAGGCTTAATATAATATTTATATTTTTTTATTCTTGAATCTGTAGGCGCAGACCCACCCATAGTTATTTGTAATTTTTTACCATTTCCATCACCTGGATCATAATCTAGTTTTATTGTTCCTGACCCAGTACCACCTGGCGCTGTAATAACAGGTGTTTGCCTTCCATAAGCGTCTTCAAAAACAACACCAACTTCATATTCTCTTCCTGTTTTTATAGTCCTTGTGTCTTTTAATCCTGTTGCGGAATCGCTTGTTGTACCACTTTGGGCTATTGCATTATTAGGTATAAAAAATTTTCTTGTTAATTCTGTGTCTAAATCTCCCCTATTAGCTAATACTATACTAGAAAATGTAGGATTATAATCCGCAATATTTATTCCGTCTTTATAATTACCAAATACAATTCTATTCCCAACCACGTCAACAGCTTTTGCTCTATACGGAACGTTATCATATGCTCTTAATAATTGGTTTTCCGCAATTATACTTTTTTTAACAGTATTACTAACATCATATCCACTTGTATTAGCTGTAATTGCCTGCGCTTTAGTTAATGAATCATAAAGATATATATTAGCATTATTAGATTCTTTATATATAATTTCTATATTTTGCAAAGAATTATGGGAAGTATCAAAGTCAAATAATTTTGCTTGTTCAATATTATTTTGCATTTGATTATTATACCCTTCGTCAATATCATATGAATTTGTTTCATTAGGTATAAATACGGGTTGCGTAAACGGGGATATAGGGGATCTTTGCCCATTTGTAAATTTAAACCTATAAGCAAATCTCACAAATTTATTTTCATAAATAGGATTATTTGTTTTTGTACCAGCAGAAACTTTAATTTGCACAGCAGGTGCTTTTTCTGGCTTTTTTGTAATTAATGAAATATCTTTTTCTTCAAAATTATTACCATTTAATCTACTCGTAGTATTAAAATTTGTAGAATCATATGAAGCATCTGTTAAAAAATTAGAATTTTCAGAAATATCAATAATTTTTGGTTCAGAATTATTATCTGTAAATATTAAAAAATTATCTAATATAGTAATTCCAGTTATTTTTGTTATATTAGTAAAATTTAAAACCTTAGTATTTCTATTATCTAATATTATAGGTTTATAAGATTCATTTGTGGGGTTATATTCTATTATACCATGGACTGACGTCCCTTTTAAAAATATATAAACTTTATCTGTTTCTGTATTTTCAATTAGCCCTACACAATTTCCCCCTAATGAGGTATCAACTACCACTCTATTTCCTAAAACATTTTGTACCGTTCCTGCGTCAGTAGATTCAGTACTTGATACTTGAATATTTGTAGCATCTCTATATTCACCATCTGGGATCAATCTCTCATCGAGGTCCTTATTCATCTTTCCACGAAGGAAAACCTTTTTGATTTCTGGCATTTAATTAATGTTTAATCTGCTTAGACTTGCCTCTCATTGTTTGAGTAAGCTCTTTTAATTTAAGGTTGGATAATCTTAGTTTAGCATTACGCATTGCTGCTCTTCTATCTCTTCTAAATCTATTTACTATGTATTCTGGTATATTTGCTTTAGATGATAAAATAGCATGCGCTATGTATTTATATATTGCTTCCTCTGCAAGTTTATGTATTTGCATTTCATTATCAGTGCCAAGACCATCAGATATATATCTTAATGTTATAATTTTACCAGCCATATTACTGCTAAAACCGAACTGACCATTTGCTTCGTCAATTATAAATACACCGTTTAATTGTGTAGTTTCTGGATCAATACCAAATCTTTTACCTTCACCAATCATTGCATTCCTATCATTATCTGAATAGAAATAATCATCATTTAAATCAGTATTTGGTACATTTTTAAATCTTTCTGAAGTAATTGAAGTTGATGTTAATATAGACTCATCATTATCGTATAAATATTCAGCTGTATCATCTTGCAATATCGGGTGAGATGGTCTAGATGTTATTTGTGTTGGGTATATAATTCTTTCAAGCCCATCACCATCAATCCAAGATAATTGTACATAATTTACATAATCTTGTGGCATTGGTATTGTAAGAGATGTTCCAACTTCAACTTCTTGTATTTTTTCAATTCTTGATATATCATAACTAAATTCTTGTATTGCTCTTTTAGCATGAAATAATACATCAAGTTTTCTAGCTCCACTTATAATTTTATCATCACCCACATATGATACCATAAAGTTATTTATAATATCATTTAAAGCAATATATCTATAAGAGCCATGTTTTACATTTTTAAGCTTAATCTGTATAGCTGTTCCATTTGCTGGCGCTGATGTAAAAGTTACAACACCTGTACTTGAATTATAAGTATATTGATCATCATCAATTTCATTACCTGCTTGATATACTATAAATTCACTCTCTGCAGATGGTAATGGGTCAAATGTAACAGTAAAATTAACTGTAGAACCATCACCAGTAAAATTATTTGCTACTGTGTAGTATTCTTTAGCTGTTTGTGTTATTAGTCCCATTTATTAAGATTTTTCTTGTGTTATTTTTTTAGTTTCTTTTGCATCTGCAAGTTGAGCTATATTAGGGTCTTTTATACTTAATCCTGCGTATAATAATATTTTTATAACTAAGTTAGACTCTTCAGATTCGTGTAATTCAAAATCTGTTGAACTACTAGCGTTATATAAAGCATTTCCTGCCACTGATTGGTATGCCCAATTTACAGCATTAGGTTTTCTAATATATGTTGCAGATATATTAGAAGTTATACTAGTAGGATATACTAAAATGCCCCAAGCACCCGCAGCATTATCAATATTTTGTATATATACAGGATTATTAGTTGTAGGAGCTGTTAATTTGGATAATTGATATTCCAATAAATTTTTCTTATCAATTTCTTCTACAGGTGTAGTATCATTGTATATTACAGTTCCTATTTTATGTAGATCTGATGGTAAAGTAAATTTATCTGTACTGTAAGTTAATGTTCCAGACTTTTTAAATTTACTTAATTTTTCATTTATTAATTTTGGTAAATCAGCATATTCGGTATCATTCTTTGGTAATCTATTATATTGATTTAAGTCAAAGAAATATTGCTCAAATATTTCAAGCTGTGCTTGATTTGCAAATAAGTTAAATTCCTGTGGTGTTACATAACCACGATTTTCTTTATTTAGAATAGCTAATACCCTTTGGTAAACTGTATCTATGCTAACTGCCATATCTTTTATTTATTATAGTAACAGCCACGATTACAGTGGCTATCACTATAATCTGACTTTTACTTTAGTCTTTTTTCAATTGATTTATATACTTCTAATCCTTCATCAGTTTTTAAATAAGCTGTAAATGCTGAATAAGGATGTTCGTCAAATGGTACTGTCATTATTTTTTTACCAGTTGATGCCCATTTAAATGTTCTTTGATCATCAGATAATATTAATATTCCCATTTCAGCTGCTTTAATAGCCATATTCCTAATATTAATATCATCGTCATTCGCTAGTTCTAAGAACAATACTGGATCGTTTTTAGCAAATAGTAATAAATCTCTTTTTATTTCTTTAGAAGTCATCTTAGATACCTCAGAACCAATGTTTGATCTCACTATTGCTTCCGCTTGATCAATATCCATTGATTTAGCCGCATTTAATGCATCAATTTCAAGTTCAATAATATCTAATTCATCCTCCGCTTCTGCCTCTGCATCAAATTCCGCATATACCTTATCCTTATCAGGATGGTATAATGACATTAATTTTTGCAAAGTTTGTTTTTCTTTTGGTACATTTAGAACACCATCTTCAAAAACTATGTGACCAAGTCTTGCATCGCCTTTAAATTCATCTACGAAACAAGTTTTTTGATTTAAGGTATATTTTAGTTCTCTTTCGTATCCTTTTTCGTTATCAAACCAAAATATATTTTTACCTTTTATTGTATATGTAAGTGGTGATTTACCATTTATAAGATAGTATGATCTATCTTTTATCTCCCAAACTGGGGCTTTTTTTGTTTTTGTTGCCATGATATAATAAGATTAAATAATAAAAAAATATAAGAAATCCCCGGCATAACACCGGGGTAATTCTCATATTATATAAGGATTAGTTTAATAACATAAAGTTATTAGCACCTTGTACTACTAAACATCTTTCAGATAAATAGTGTACCTCCATTGCGTCTAGATCAGATGTAGTCGCACCACCTACAGAACCTGTAGTCCAAGATTTCATTCTTCTGTCATCAGCTTCTGAAGCTCTATATCTAACGTGAAGGAATGGTCTTTTGATGTTCTTACCTAATGTTTGATCGTAAACTGTTGAAGTTCCAGCTGGAGCTAATACACCTCTAATATTAGTGAATGAACCACCAGTTGTAACGTCATTTAAGTATTTCCAGTCAGTTTTGTAGAAGTCGTAAGAACCTCTTCTGAAACCAGAGAAACCTAAATTAAGTGCCATATCTTCGCTGTTTGAGAAAACACCGTAAGATGTACCACCTGTACCGTAAGAATTTTGAGCCGCTAGCATATCGTCAATGTTTAATGCAACCGCTCTGTTTACAAATAACATATTTTCTTCGATAGCACCTTGCGTATCTAATTTCTTAAGAATTTCGTCGAAGTCATCTAAATCTTCAGCTGCTGAGTTTCCATCAACACCTGCAGTTACGTGACCTCTATCTTCAATTGCTGCGAAAAGACCTTCAGTACCACCAATTCCAGTTACACCAGCTGCACCAGAACCTGTTACTGCTAGCTCACCTTCTACCATTGACATTTCTAAGTAATCCTCGAATCTAGTTCTTGTATCACCTTCTGCCTTTAGGTACCATAGGTAACCTGATTGACCATTTTCACCTGTTACTTCTACCCAACCAATTTGAGAAGCATCAGAACCTGAAACTTCATATTTATCTTTTAGGATAATTGGTTTGTTAGTAAATGACTTGAAAGATGGAGTTACTGCACCTGACATACCTGCTGTAGCTTTTGCAAATTCAGAACCGATAACAAATAATGTTACTGTTTCACCATCTGTAAAAGTATTACCAGAAGTATTAAATGCTGCCGCACCGTATCTTTTAAGTGTTAAAGTAGTAGCACCCGAGTTAACAGCTGATACATATGCATTATCAATTTTACCTGATGTACTACCTTTAATTTTAACTGTTTGACCTACTCTTATAGCGTGAGTACCTGAAGCTGCAATTGTTACAATACCTGTTGCAATTGCAAGAGCACCTGTGTACTTTAAGTGTAGTCTACCTTGCTCAGACCATACTACTTGGTCAGAAGACATAGGCATTTCAGCACCTACCATTCTTAAGAAGCTAGCGATAGATCTGTCACCATATCTTTCAACTTCTGCTTCATATAACTCTGGTAAGTATTGCTGAGACCAGTCGTTTGAACCACCTGTAAATGATAGGTAGTTAGTCGACAAAGTTTGCTTTACTGGATTTGGAACCGCGTTCAAATTGGCTCCGCCAGTAGGAGTTATTACTGCCATTTTTAATTAGTTTTAAAGTTATTTTCTGATTTTTATTTTTAACTTTGAACTATCATCACCTGTAATTGCCCTCACTCTTAAACCTCCGGTT
>JAYOZO010000026.1:0-14589 GCA_038154165.1 Thiothrix sp. | reverse complement strand
TCCTCCATCTATATGCCAATGATAAAATTCGCCAGAATTTGTTCTTTGAATTGCATATCCCATATCTTTAAATGGCCCATCAAAAAAATCAAATTTCTTTTTAAAAATACTTAAGGAATTTGCTAATGCGTTAAAAAGCAATTCATCTACATCTTTCCAATTTTCTTTACCGCTTATAAAAAGGTCTGTAGATCTTTTAATATTTAAATCTTCTTTATAATTTTGTCCTATTTTACCTTGATACTGTTCATTTTTTGAGTTTTCAAATTTTTGAATAATATTGGAACAATTATCTTTATTTAATACATTTTTGAATTCATATATAAATGAGTTAGGATTTATCTCTTTCATAATTAATAATGTATAATAATATATTAAAATTAAATTTTTAAATTTAAAATGAGTATACAAAGAATACATAGTGGTTGGAATCAAAAAGACAAAAAAAGACAAATTGGCCAGATTGCAAGCGCTATAGCGGTCAGTATATGGAAAATATCAAAAAAAACTCTACTAAATTTAGAAAATGAAGGATTTGATACTGAAACCTGGGCTAATAGACTTGAAATATTAAAAGAAATTTCTTGTTTTCAAGTATATATAGCAAATAACGAAATAAAATCTTTAGATAAAGACAAAAAAATTAATTTCATAATAGATGTTGCAAAAAAGCTAAATGAAACTGTAAATATAAATCAAGTTGATTTAAAAATTCCAGAAGACCAAATTAAGACTAAATTCATTAATCTTTTGAATGAAAGACTTGAGGAATATTCTCAGCTTGTCTATAAAAATGAACCTAGTTATAAAGCAAGAATTATTTTAGGAAATCATTTAATGATTCATATGGGTGAGCATGATAATAACTGGATAAGAATGTACGTTGTTGATCAAGAGGTTCCAAAAATACTTTTTTCACTAAAAAGACCAATTAATTCTTTATTAAAAGAATAATTTATTTTTTCCAATTATCAATATTAGCTAAATTTTTTTCTTGACCATCTGCATATCCAGCATCATATGCCTCAGTAGTTCTTGTCTCTTCCCTTGGTGGATGACCCAAAAACCCTCCTTGCCAACCTAGAATATATTCATCCTGAATTCCTTGCTCTTCCATTTTTACTACTGCATTTCTATACGTTTCGTTCATTTTATCCCTCAATAAAAATATTAAATTTATGTGAATTATAAATCATTTTGCATTATAAAAAAATTCTCTTACTTTTCCACTTTTTATAACATCTTTTATTTTTACTGCTGCATCTTTAAAATCAATTTTTTTAATAATCGACAATGTTAAAGCAGAAGTGTAGATTAAACTATCTCGAGCTGGCCCAACTCTACCTTTTAATGCATCATTACCTATTTCAACAACTTTTGAAGCAAAATCATCAATATTAATATCGCTTGATATCTCATCAAGTTTTTTCCCCTCTTGTTTTTTTAAATCAGGCAATGGTACTCCTCTCATATTATAGTCTATAGATATATCTCCAGCATTAAATTTTGTTTCTCTCATTTCTCCAGAGTCATTATAAAAAAAAATTTTTGCATCACCCCTAAGCGAAGGCGAAACTCCTCCTTCAACTCCTTTAACCAAAATAGCTGACTCAAATCCTGATACCTTAGATAAATCAGAATAAACTGGTGGGTATGCTGCATGAACGTAGCCGGTAAGTATATGAGTTTTATTTTTAGCTCTAATTGGCCCTACTAAAACTTCAATGGTTGTTAAAACCGTTCGTTTAACCATTCTAGTTCTTAAATCAATTAAGTCATATAATGGTTTACAAAATTTTGCTTGGTCGATATATGACCAACCCAAGTCATTATTACTTATCGCTTCGGAAGCTTCTTTTAAATTCTTATCAACATTAATTCCTGCAACTTGTAAAATTTTTCTTGTTGTTAATCCAAATTTTGGACCAACAGTTTCTACGCCGTGCGAAACACTTGGCAAACCAATTGCTGAAAAAACGGCTGGTAGATAAGCACTTATTGGTGTATTTCTTAAAAAGCCATTATAAGGTTCTGCTATATCAATTAACTCATTAACATCAGCAGTTATTATGTTTGATTTATCAATTAGTGCTTTTAAAGAACCAATATTTTCATCCATTGTTTCCCTTTTCATTCTCATAGCAATTAAATAAATAGCAGCCTGAACAGGATCGTTACCTTTATCTAAAATACTTAGCATAGAATTATAACTATCTTCTTCTGAAATATTTTTACTAAACTCTGGTCCTGTTGCAACTTTTTGAATTGCTGCTCTCAATACATTTTTTGACAATTAGATCTCCTTAAATATTTTATTTTTATCATATTATATGTATATACTTATAAAATAAATATTGTTTATGGGATATTAATTATGAAAAAAGAAGAAGTTGAGTTAAATAGTGGTTTAAGCGCATTTGAAGCAAAGCATTTTTCAAGAGCAATGCAATTACTTTCTCCTCTCGCCGAAGCAGGAAATACTGAAGCTCAGCACAGATGTGCAATAATGTACCAAAATGGATTAGGTAATAAAACAAATCAGCTTTTAGCCTTTAAATGGATGAAAGCAGCTGCAGAAAATGGGCACGCACTAGCTCAACACGGTTTAGGTTTTATGTATATGGATGGTGATTGTGTTGAAAAAAATGGTGATGCCGCAGTATATTGGTACACAAAAGCTGCTGCCCAAGGTTTAGTTGGCTCATTAACAACTTTAGCAATGATGTATGAGGAGGGAAATCTTGTTAAACAAGACAAGAAAAAAGCAAAAGAATTGCTAAAACAGGCTGGTTTTTAAAAAGAATAAACAAGCTTATACTATTGGTGTAAAATTATATTATATATTAGTTATTAGGGGGCTTAAAAATGTATAGTGCTTATCAAAGATTAAACAGATTACTATATACTATTACACTAATCTTATTCTTAATTCATCCATTCAACATAATTTATTTTTTTATTAAAGGTAAATCTTTCTTTGGATTAATCAGTAAATTTTTTCCTTACAATGAGAGCACTGTTGCCTTTGCCGCGCTTCTAATATTTCCTAGCTATATATTAATTAGATGGGTTATAACTGGTAGATTTACAATCAAGCCTGCCTAATTCTTATATTATATCTGTAACTGCTCCAGTAGATGCAGATGAAACCTGTGATGCATACTTAGCCAAAACCCCTTTTTTATATTTACTTTTAAAAACTGGAAGCTTTTTTAATCTACTATCTATTTCTTTTTTACTAACTTTAAGGGTTATAGTTTGATTTTTAGCGTCGATAATTATTTGGTCACCATTTTTAATAACCGCAATTGGACCTCCTGAAGCGGCTTCAGGAGAAACGTGCCCAATTACAAAACCATGACTTCCCCCGGAAAATCTTCCGTCGGTAATTAATGCAATATCTTTTCCTAAGCCTTTACCCATTATTGCACTAGTTGGCCCAAGCATCTCTCTCATCCCTGGCCCACCTTTTGGGCCTTCATATCTTATAATAATAACTTGGCCCTTTTTAACCTTGTCATTAAGTATTGCTTTCATTGCCAACTCTTCCGAATTAAAAACAATTGCCTTGCCCTCAAAGATTAAACCCTCTTTACCGGAAATTTTAGCAACAGCTCCTTCTGGGGCAATATTTCCGTAAAGAACTACTAGGTGACTATCTTTTTTTATTGGATTATCTAAAGGTTTAATAATTTTTTGTGTTTTTGGATATTTTTTTACCTTACTTAAATTCTCTGAAATAGTTTTTCCCGTAACCGTTAAACAATCACCGTGTAACATACCAGCATCTAGCAAAATTTTCATTAAAGGTTGAATACCTCCGATTTTAACTAATTCAGACATCATATACTTTCCGCTCGGTCTTAGGTCACCAAGAACAGGAACTTTTTTCCCAACTCTTGTAAAGTCATCTAACTCTAATTTTACTCCAACTGCTTTTGCCATGGCTAAAAGATGTAAAACAGCATTTGTAGAACCTCCAAGAGTAATAACTACAGTTATTGCATTAATAAAAGCTTTTCTTGTCATAATATCTTTAGGCGTAATATTTTTTTCAAGAAGATAATTAATTGCTTTACCAGCATTGATACAATCTATATTTTTTTCTTTTGATATTGCCGCTTGAGATGAACTGCCAGGCAAACTCATTCCTAATGCTTCAATAGCTGAAGCCATTGTGTTAGCCGTATACATTCCACCGCAAGATCCAGGGCCAGGGATAGCTTTTTCTTCAATGGCTTTTAATTCTTTTTGTGAAATTTCATTTTTTGCATATTGTCCTACTGCCTCAAAAACCGAAACAATATCAATTTTTTTATTTTTATAAATGCCAGGCATTATTGTTCCGCCATAAATAAATAAAGATGGCCTATTTAGTCTAGCTAAACCAATAAGGCAACCTGGCATATTTTTATCACATCCACCAATAGCTATTAAACCATCAAAACCTTCGCATCCTGCAACAGTTTCTATAGAGTCCGCAATTACTTCCCGTGAGACTAAAGAGTATTTCATACCTTCAGTTCCCATTGATATACCATCTGATATGGTTATTGTATTAAATATTATTGGTTTTAAATTACTTAAAGATACTCCATAACTTACAGATTTTGCCAATTTATTAATATGCGAATTGCAAGGAGTTACTTCACTCCAAGTTGATGCAATTCCTACTTGAGAGATTTTAAAATCATTATCATTAAATCCGACGCCGCGCAACATAGCTCTACTAGGAGCTCTTTCATAACCTATAACAATATCGCCCGAAAATTTTGTATTATTTTTCTTCATGATTTTTCAAATATTACGTAATGCTCTATATCTAGCTCTATTCCAATAGACTCCCCGATTTTATGATCGTGGTGACTAGGTGCATAGCATAATAATGGATATTGTTCATTATACAGTAATTTATAGAGAAATTCCGCACCTCTGAATTGTTTTTCTATTACTATTGCTTTTGTTTTACTCTCATCATTATGAATTACATCATCAGGTCTTAGAAGCAGTTCTAATTTTTCTAGTTTTGTCATCTCGTCATCAAGTTTTTCTAATTCTAAAGCTCCTAGTGGCGTCTCAAATGTTCCATCATTTTTTTTTAATATTGGTAAAAAAATTCCAAGCCCAACAAAGTCTGCAACAAATTTATTTACTGGCCTATGGTAAATATCATATGCTTTTCCAACTTGTTCAATATTTCCTTTATTCATTATCGCTATTTTATCGGCAAAATTAAAAGCTTCGTTCTGGTCATGAGTAACAATTATGCTAGTTATAGATAACTCTTTTAATAATTTTCTAACATCTGAAACTAAACTTTCTTTTATATCTGCATCTATATTAGAAAAAGGTTCATCTAATAAAAGAATTTCTGGTGAAGCTGCTAAAGCCCTAATCAAAGCAACCCTTTGCTGTTCGCCCCCCGACAATTCTTGAGGAAACTTATTTCTACACTTATCAAGATTAACTAATTCTAGAAGATAATTTACTCTGTCATTTTTTTCTTTTTTTGTTTTATTTTGAAGTCCAAAACTAACATTGGATTTAACATCCATATTTGGAAACAATGCATAATCTTGAAAAACCATGCCCATTTTTCTATTTTGCACGGGAATATTTTCAAATTTATTTGATATACATATTCCATCTTTTAAAATTGAACCCGAAAAAATATCTTCAAATCCTGCTATTGCTCTAAGTAAAGATGTTTTACCGCAACCGCTAGGACCTAATATACATCCGATTTCAGATTCATCTAAATCAAAATTTATATTTGAAAGAATTTTATTTTTATTATCATTATCTCCATAAGCTAAAGATAAATCATTAATAATTAATTTTTTATTCATGTAAAAATTATACCTTATTTCTTTTTCCTAATATATTTTTTGTAATTAATACTACAGGTATTATGCCAGCTAAAACAATCATTATGGCAGCATTTGACGCATCGACGATTTTCTCATCTGAAGCAAGCTCAAATGCTTTAACTGATAATGTATTAAAATTAAATGGTCTCAAAATGGATGTAAGTGGTAACTCTTTCATAATATCGATAAACACAATTAAAAAACCAGAGAGCAATGAAGTTTTAAGCATTGGAAAATGTATTTTTTTTAATATAGTCTGTGTGTTTGCACCCAAAGTTTTTGCAGCATCGTCCGTTGCTAAACTAATAGAATCTAATCCAGATTTTATTGTTCTAGAGGAAACTGTTAAGAACCTAATGCAATAAGCGAAAATTAAAATAAAAAAAGTACCGCTAAAAATTAAGCCAATTGAATAATTAAATTTAGATATTAAAACTTGATTAATAAAATTATCAAAAGTGGCAAAAGGTATTAAGACTGCTATCGCTACTACTGGTCCTGGAATAGCATAACCAAGCGTAATAATTTGCATAAATTTGTTAGTAATACTATTTGGGTTTAGCCTCTTAACGTATGTAACTAAAACAGATATTATTAAAATTATAAGTGCTGAACAGAATGCTAAAAAAATTGAATTGTTTACAATTTGAAAAAATTCATTATCCCACGTCTCATTTGATAAAAAAAACGACCAATAAATTAACTGGACAAAAGGAATAATAAAACCAAATGTTAAAGGTAACAAACATATAGTAATAACAATAAATTTATTTTTATTTGATATAATTTTATAATTTAACTTAGATTGGGTTTTAATATTTTCATCATAACGTACTTTTTTTCTTGAATACTGCTCTATAAAAACAAAAACAAAAACTATTGTAAGTAATAATGATGACATTTGTATAGCGGTAACCGTATCATTCATTCCAAACCAAGTTCTAAAAATACCAGTAGTAAATGTTGGTACGCCTAAAAATTCAACAGTACCAAAATCTGCTAACGCCTCCATCGCTGCTAATGTAACTCCTAAAATAATAGAAGGACGAGCCATTGGTATTGATACTTTAAGAAATATTTGTAGTTGGGATGCACTTAATATTTGTGCATTTTCATATAATTCTTTTGATTGTTCTAAAAATGCTCCCCTAGCAAGAATATAAACATACGGATAGAGCACCAAAGATATCATAAATATAGCGCCAGGAAGATTTCTTATGTCAGGTAAAAAACTAAAGCTATCTATTATTCCAACGTAGGTTATAGCTATGATGTATGCTGGCATTGATAATGGCATAAGTAAAAGCCATGAAATTAATTTTCTGAACGGAAAATGAAAAGTTGAAGTTAACCACGCAGTCACTGTGCCCATTATAAAAGTACAAAAACCTACTCCTAAAGCCAATACTAAAGAATTAAAAAAATAATCATAGAGAACATTATCAATTATGTGAATCCAATTATCATTAAACGGAAAGAAAATTGATGATGCCAAAAAAATAAATGGCACCATAAATATAATCGCAATAAACAACGCTATTCTTTCTAAACTTAAAATTTTGAACTCCTAATTATTTCCAACCAACTCTATCCATTAATTTTACTGCTCTCGAATTTAAATCACCTAATTGATTTATATTCTTCTCATCAAGAATTACTTTTCCCCAGCTTTCTAATAATTCGTTTGTTTTAGCACTCTCAAGAACAGGGTATTCATAATTTACTGCCGCATACCACTCTTGAGACTTTTTGTTAAGTAAAAATGTAATTAGTTTGCGCGCGTTTTCTAAATTTTTAGAATATTTTGTTATACCTATACCGCTTACATTAACGTGAGCTCCCGTACTTTCTTGATTTAAAAACGTCAAGCTAACTTTGTTTGCATCTTCTCTTTGATCAGCATCATTTGATTGCAGCATAATTAAATAATAATAGTGGTTAACTATAGCAATATCGCATTCATTTTTGGCTACTGCTTTAATCTGAGATCTGTCATTTCCGGAAGGTTTTCGTGCAAAATTTTCGACGACTCTCTTTATTAATTTTTCTGTGTTTTTTTCTCCATAATTTGCAATCAATGAGGCAACTAAAGATTGATTATAAATATTGTTTGATGATCGAACACAAATCCTTTGGTTCCATTCTTCATTTGCTAAGTCAGCGAAATCCTTAATATAATTATTTTTTATATTTTCTTTAGAAAAGACAATTGTTCGAATTCTTTTTGATAAAGCAACCCATTTATTATCTTTATCAATATAATGCTTAGGTATATCTTTAATAACTGGAAGATTAGATAGAGATTGAAGTAAATCCATTTTTTTTGCTCTATCAAGCCTACCAGCGTCAACTGTTATCAAAATATCTGCAGGTGAGCTTTTCCCCTCAGACTCAATTCTTTTTATAAGCGCATCAGATTTTGCCGTTACTAAATTCACTTTAATTCCTGTTTGATTTTGAAATTGATCTAAAAGTGGTTTTATTAGTTTTGCTTTTCTGCCAGAGTAAACATTTACCTCTGATGCATTTGTTATAGAGGGATAAATAGTAAATATTAATATTAATATTACTTGCAAAGCTTTATAATTCTTCAAAAAACGTGTATTTTGCATTTATATTTTCCTTAAATTTTGATTGATTATATCAAAATGATAATACTTCTCATTTGCATATGCAAATGATTATAAAATGTAAATTTTGGAGTCGCATATTATGTCAATGTCTGATAGAGATGGTTTTATTTGGTTTGATGGAAAAATGGTTCCTTGGAGGGAAGCTAATGTTCATGTTCTAACACACACTTTGCATTATGGTATGGGTGTTTTTGAGGGTGTTAGAGCTTACCAAACTAATTCTGGTACTGGAATATTTAGGCTAGAAGATCACACGAAGAGATTAATCAATTCCGCAAAAATTTTAGGTATGAAAATTCCTTTCTCTCAAAAAGAAATTGAGGAAGCACAAAAACTTGTAGTTGAGAAAAATAATTTAAAATCTGGTTACATTCGCCCAATGTGCTTTTACGGTTCAGAAGGGATGGGCTTAAGAGCTGATAATTTAAAAGAACATTTAATAGTTGCTGCTTGGGAGTGGGGATCTTATTTTAGCGAAGATAATTTAAAAAATGGAATACGTATTAAAACATCATCATACACAAAACATCATGTTAATGCGACAATGTGCAAAGCAAAAGCAAATGGTAACTATATAAATTCTATGCTTGCTCTTCAGGAGGCATTAAACTGTGGATATGATGAAGCGCTACTCCTAGATGTAAATGGATATGTTTGCGAAGGAAGCGGTGAAAATATTTTTATTGTAAGTAATGGAAAAATATATACACCTGAAGTTAATTCAGCCTTAGATGGAATAACAAGAAGAACTGTTATGCAAATTGCAAAAGATGAAAACTTAGAAGTAGAAATAAAACAAATTACAAGAGATGAGATTTATATCGCTGACGAAGCATTTTTTACTGGTACTGCAGCTGAAGTAACACCGATAAAAGAATTGGATAATAGGTTGATAGGAAATGGAACTCGTGGGCCAATAACTGAAATATTACAAAAAAAATTTTTTAATATTGTTAATGGAAAATCAGAAAAATATAATAAATGGTTAACAATAGTTAAACAATAAAATGTCTTCTAGAAAAGAAAATAAAACCACCCTTAATATTAAAAAAAGTGATTTACCTTTGAGTTGTCCCAGGGAAAATTACCTAGAATTATCTCATCCAAAAATTTTTTTACCTATTGATAAACAAGTAGAAAAAAAAATCGAATGCCCTTATTGCTCAACAATATATAAATTAATTGAAGATGATTAACTATATTTAATCTAAAATGCTAATTTCCATTATTATTACAACCTACAATAGTCCAAATTATCTTAGAGTCTGTCTAAACTCCTTTATACATCAAACAGATAAAAATTTTGAAATCATCATAGCTGATGATGGCTCTACAAAAGAAACAAAAAATGTTATTGAAAAATATAAGAATAATTTTAGGATATCTCATGCTTGGCACGAAGACCGAGGCTTTAGAGCAGCAAAAATTAGGAATGAAGCAGTAAAGCTATCAACTGGAGAATATTTAATTTTTGTAGATGGGGACTGTATTGCTTTTAAAGATTTTGTAAAAAATCATAGATCATTATCCGAAAAAGGTTACTTCTCAAGGGGTAATAGAGTTATGGCGTCTGAAAATTTTACAAAGGAAATAATTAACAAGAACATAAATATTAATTGTCTTTGTTTTACAAAATTAATAAAACTAAGAATTAAAAAAAAAATTAATAGACTCGTTCCTTTTTTTAGAATTAAAAAATATCCATTTCGTAAAATATTAAAAAAAAAATGGGAAGGAGCAAAAACCTGTAACTTGGGTGTTTGGAGAAATGATTTTAAAAAAATTAATGGATATGATGAGAATTATATTGGATGGGGTAGAGAAGATTCTGATTTCGTAGTAAGACTAATTAATAGCGGTGTATATAGAAAAGAAGCTATTTTCTTTACTGCTTTATTACATCTCAATCATAAAATTAATAGTAGAGAAAAATTTTCTGAGAATGATAAACTATTACACGAAGCAATTTCTATGAAAAAAAAATTTATTAAAAATGGTTATAAAAAATGAGTCTATTTAAAAAATCAAAAATACTAATAATTGGCGATGCAATGTTAGATAAATATACTTTTGGAACTACAAATCGAATTTCCCCTGAAGCGCCAGTGCCAATATTTAAAATTGAAAAAGAAATTTTAAAACCTGGTGGGGCGGCAAATGTTGCAGCTAATGTTAAAAGTCTAGGCATGCAAACTGATTTAATAGCGAATGTTGGTTTCGATAATAATGGAAGAACTCTAAAAAATTTGATAAAAGATTTAAAAATTAACTTATTTTCTATAGCAGATAAAAATTATAAGACTGTAACTAAAACTAGAATAATATGCAAAAATCAACAATTGATAAGAATCGATGATGATTGTGAATTAAATGAAAATAAAAAATTTGGCAAAGATATTGAAAAATTCATAAAGAACTGTGATGCAATTATTTTTTCAGATTACAATAAAGGCTCTCTGAAGAATATAAGACAACTTATAAGGATATCAAATAAATTTAAAAAACCAGTATTTATTGATCCAAAAGGAAATGATTTTGAATGCTATAAAAATTCATTTGCTATAACACCTAATTTATAAGAATTTGATAATATTGTGGGTCCTTGCAAGTATCATGATGAAATTGTTAATAGAGCAACTAACTTATCAACTTCAAAAAATATTAATTCAATTTTAGTTACTTTAGGTCCTGACGGAATGATACTAGTATCTAAGAATAAAAAATATCAACACATTAAAGCTACTTCAGAAAAAGAAGTTTTTGATGTAACTGGTGCTGGTGATACTGTTATAGCAGTATTATGTGCTGCATATATTTCATCAGAAAGTAAAGATCTTAATTTTGCAGCAAATGTAGCAAATATTGCTGCAGGTGAGGTTATAAAAAAACTAGGGGCGCAATCCATTAATAAAGATGAGCTTACATATTTAGTATACAAGGATTTGCATTTAAAAAATGAGTTAGAAATTGAGTATTATAATAGATTAGATAAGCTTGAAGACTTTGATAAAATAATAGAGAATCCAAAAGATTTAAAAGAAATCTTAACTCTTATACGCTCACTTGGTTTTTCTATTGGATTCACAAATGGTTGTTTCGATATTTTACATAAAGGTCACACAGCATATTTAGATAAAGCAAGAAATTCAGCAGATTTTTTAATAATAGGTGTTAATGACGATGATTCCGTGAAAAAGTTAAAAGGGAATAAAAGGCCAATAAATAAAATTAAAGATAGAATGGAAATGCTTAGACGAATTACTTTTGACGATGCTTTTATAATAAAGTTTAACGAGCTAACACCAATTAGATTAATTAGAGAGATTAAACCAAATGTTCTTATGAAAGGTGGGGACTATAAAAAAAATGAAATTGTTGGTAGTGAATTTGTAAAAAAAAATGGTGGCGTTGTAAAGATTATTCCATTTATAAAAGGATGCTCAACATCGAATATAATTGAAAAAATAAATAAATTATCTGATTAAAGTATATGTCTCAAGAGAAAATTCTCATTATTCCACAAAACTGGCTAGGTGATGTAATAATGTCACAAGCACTTATAAAAAAAATAAAATATAAAAATCCTAGTGCAACAACAGATATATTAGTAAATTCCAAATTTAAAGATCTAGCAAAGAGAATGAACGAAGCAAATAAAGTTATAGAATTAGATTGTAATCATAAAGAATTTGGCTTTATAAAAAGATATAAATTAGCAAAAAAAATTAGCAATACATATGATCATAGTATTGTGCTATCAAGATCAATAAAATCTTCGCTAATACCTTTTATGGCAAATATTAAAAAAAGGACTGGGGAACTTGGCGAGTATAGGTTTATTTTAGTAAATGATTTTAAGAAATTTACTAAAAATTTCAGAAGAAGAACCGCAAATAGATACTTATCTATGTATGGTGATATTGAAATTTCAATACAAAAAAAATATTATCCTAGCCTCAGTAAAAATGAAATAAATCTTGAAAGATTAATTAAAAAATTTTCTATCGATACTTCTAAACAAATAGTTATTTTTGCACCAGGAGCTGCATTTGGGCCCTCTAAGATATGGCCGCAAAAGAAATTTTTAGACTTAGCAAACAAAATAAATGACGATTATTTAATTCTTGTTTTGGGCACGAAGAAAGAAATTAAATTAGGAGATATTATATGCAAAAATAATGCACAAAGATTAAATTTATGTGGCGAAACAACTATAGTTGATGCTATAGATTTAATGCATTTATCAAAATTCTGCGTTTCAAATGACTCAGGGTTAATGCATTTATCTGCTGCTACAAATACTAAAACAATATCAATATATGGATCAACGTCTCCTGAATTTACACCACCATTAACTGAAAATAAAAAAATTTTTTATAAGAAACTATCTTGCAGTCCTTGTTTTAAAAAGAAATGTAAATTTAACCACTACGATTGTTTGAATAAAATCTATTCAGAAGATGTATTCAAATCACTTAAATAATTTTTTAAACCCTCTTCTAAACTTGAAAAGTTATAACTATAACCTGCTGCTTGTAATTTTGATATATCTGCTTGTGTAAAATTCTGATACTTTGGAATCAATTTTTTTGGCATTTCTATGTAGTTTATTCTTTTATTTTTATCTTTATAAAATTTAAAAATATTATTTGCAATAGCATTAAAAGATTCTGCTTTACCTGTGCCTACATTATATACATCGTGACAAGATGCTTTCATAAAAAAAATATTTACCGAAACTACATCATCTATGTAAATAAAATCTCTTTTTTGTTCGCCGTTAGAATAACCGCCTGTTCCCTTAAATAAGGATATTTTCCCAGTGGTTATATACTCTTGATTCATCTTATATGCCATTGAAGCCATTTTTCCTTTATTTTCTTCTCCATCCCCATATACATTAAAATATCTTAACCCAACTGCTGGATAGGTCTGTTTCATAATAAATTTATCAAATAATAATTTTGATTCCGCATATATATTTAATGGTGATTCATTTTTAGATATTTCTTTTGAATCCTGGTTTAATCCATATACTGAAGCACTCGATGCATATATAAATTTAGCTTTATTTAATATCGCGACTTCGAAAATTTTTTTGGAATAAGTATAATTTATATTCATCATATATTCTTTATTATATTCCATGGTGTCTGAACAAGCACCCTGATGAAAAATAAATTTGATATCATTTAAATTATTTAAATCTTCATAATGTCTGTATTCGACAAAATCTAATTTTCTAAATCTTTTTGGATCTGGTTGTTTTTCTTTATCATCGATTAAAATTAAATCACATATATTCATCTGGTTTAATCTTTTTGCAATATTATAACCAATAAATCCTGCTGCGCCAGTAACTATAATCAAATCTAATTCTCCTTAAAAAAATATCTATCAATTTTCTCTATTACATCTGTGACTGAAATAAGTTTCATCACGTCTGGATGATTATTTTTATATCTCCAAGGTACCTGTTCAAATTCCAAGCCAGAATATTTTTTTAATGCCTCTTGATATTTATCAATACATAAATTCTTGCTGTTGTATGGTCCGGCTCTTACGGTATTTGTAACTCCGTATAAGCCAATAACAGATGTATTAACGCAAGTTGCCATATGAATTGGACCACTGTCTGGACTTATTAGAAACTCAGCATGCCTAATTAATGATAATAGGTAATGTAAATCAGTTTTTCCGGACAAATTATATGGTTTTATTTTCATATTATCTGCTATTTTTTTAACAAATTCTTTTTCTTCTTTATCTGAGGAAGAAGATATTACACATTGTAATCCATATTTTTCACAAATATAGTCAGCAGATTTTATATATCTGTCAACTAACCAATTTCTATTACTACTTCTTGAGCAAGGACTAAGTAAAAAATATTTTTCCTTTAAATAAGGAAATTTCTCATATAAATCTTCTTTTGAAACTTTTTCATTTAATTTCCATTTATATATATAGTTTTCTTTACCTATATTTAAAATATTAAGAAAGCTTAAAAAAACATCCACAACGTGGGAATGTTGTTCTGTTTTAATTTTTTTGCATACTTTTTTAAACCAGCTATAGCATCCTTA
>JAYOZO010000025.1:9358-15496 GCA_038154165.1 Thiothrix sp. | reverse complement strand
AATCAAGTTTTAAGTCCGATGAGCTTGATCTTGCAAAAAAATTACTTCTTTCAAATGATCTTCCTAAACAAATAAAGACATCTAATTATTTTCTTGTTACACCAAGAATAGGCGTTGAATCTTCTTGGGGGTCAAAAGCTAGAGATATCTTTTATGCTAGCGGCTTAAATAAGCTTAAAAATATTGAACAAGCAAAATTATATATTTTTAATGATTGTGTAGATAAAAATATCATTAGTAACAAAGAATTCTATACAGAATTTTTAGATAAAATGACAGAAACAATATTTTTTGATATTAAAGATTATAATTTTTCACAGATAGAGCCAAGAAAAAAAATAATAATAGATGGTGATATATTGTCTTATATAAAAAAATTAAATAAAGACCTTGGTTTAGCTTTAACAAATGATGAAATAAATTATTTAAATTGTAACTATATTGCTTTAAATAGAAAACCTACTGATGTAGAGCTAATGATGTATGCTCAAGTAAACTCTGAACATTGTAGACATAAAATATTTAATTCGTCATGGATTATAGACAATTTAGTGCAAAAAAAGACTTTGTTTCAATTTATTAGATCTACTGAACCAGAGAAATCAAAATACATAATTAAAGCTTATTCTGATAATTCTGCTGTAATTAGTTCATTTAATACAAAAAAACTTATTATTAATAGTGATAATGGTTATGTTTATAAAGACATAAACACACATAGCGTAATTAAGGTTGAAACACATAATCATCCGACTGCAATTTCCCCTTATTCAGGAGCAGCAACAGGTTCTGGCGGAGAAATAAGAGATGAGGCTGCTACTGGAAGAGGCTCTAAAACCAAAGCGGGTTTATGTGGTTTTAATGTATCAAACTTGAATATTCCAAATTTTATTCAGCCTTGGGAGGAAAATATTAGCTTATCATATCCAGATAAAATTGCTTCAGCATTAGATATTATGATTGAAGGGCCTATAGGTTCATCTTCTTACAATAATGAGTTTGGCAGGCCTTGTTTAAGCGGTTATTTTAGAACATTTGAGAAGAAAATTGATGAAAACTCTTATTATGGATATCACAAACCTATAATGATTGCTGGTGGTTTTGGGTCAATTGATCATTCAAATTATAAAAAAATGAATATTGAAGATTTTGATTTGATTGTTGTCCTTGGAGGACCTTCGATGCTTGTTGGGCTTGGTGGTGGGGCGGCTTCTTCTAAGCATTCCTCGAGAGAAAATGAAGCCTTGGATTTTGCTTCTGTGCAAAGAGAAAATGCAGAAATGCAAAGAAGATGCCAAGAAGTTATAGATAAGCTTTCCAATCTTTCGAAAAATATAATAATTTCAATACATGACGTAGGGGCTGGCGGTTTATCTAATGCTGTTCCCGAGCTTGTGAATGATAGTAAAAAAGGAGCAATAATTGATATTGATAAAATTCCTTGTGCTGATAAAAGCTTAAATTCATTGGAAATATGGTGCAACGAGTCTCAAGAACGTTATGTTTTAGCCATTAAAAAAGCTGATTTAAATTTATTTGAAAAAATTTGTCTACAAGAAAATTGTCCATTTTCAGTAATTGGAATTGCAACTAACGAAAAAAGATTCTTGTTAAAAAATAAGAACCAATCATTTATTGATCTTCCCATGAATATGCTTTTTGGAGAAAATGCAAAACAACAGATTGAAACAAATTCTTGTTTTATTAAAGAGATTGGTTTTGATTACAGTAACTATAAATTTGAAGATTGTTTGTCAAAGGTACTATCTTTGCCTGCCGTAGCGTCTAAGCAGTTTTTGATAACAATTAGCGACAGAAGTGTTGGTGGTTTAACTGTTCAAGACCAATTCATTGGTCCTTGGCAAGTACCAATTGCCGATTGTTCAATAACCTCAAATGACTTTTCTTTTAGTTCGGGAGAGGTTATGTCATTAGGAGAAAAATCTTCAATTGCAGTTTATAATCCAGTTGCTTCAGGAGAGATGGCAGTTTGTGAAGCATTGCTAAATATATGCTCTGCGCCAATAGAAAATATTACTAAAATTGCTCTTTCGGCAAACTGGATGTCTAGTTTTGATAACGATTTTGACAAATATCAACTTTTTAAAACTGTTGAATCAGTTACAACTAACGTATGTAATAAATTAGGAATATCTATACCAGTTGGAAAGGATTCTTTGTCAATGAAAATGTCTTGGTCAGATAAACAAAAAAAAATAACTGTAAAGTCACCAAATACTTTAATAGTTAGTGCATTTTCTAGCATTAATAATTTACAGAATATTGTTAAGCCAATGTTTGTAAATAAAAAAGATACTTCAATAATTTTTGTTGATCTTTCTAACGGTAATAATAGAACTGGGGGATCTGCATTATCACAGGTTTTACAAACAAATGATTCAAAGTGTCCAAAAGTTAAGGATATTGATAAATTTAAAAATTTTTTTAACGAAACTCAAAGATTAATAAAAAATAATCAAATTCTATCATATCATGATAAATCTGACGGAGGATTAATAGTTACGCTGTTGGAATCTGCGTTTGCTGGACATGTTGGCTTAGATATTCATTACGATAAAAATATTTTAAAGTTAAATGAGTTTATGTTTAATGAAGAACTTGGTGTAGTAATGCAAATTTCTAATAAATTTTTATCTTCAGTTCAAAATGCTTATTCAAAAATTAATATTGAAAATTATATCATTGCAAATATTAATTCTTCATATGAAATAAATATTTTTAATAAAAATAAGCTATTTTATAAAAACTCATTAGAAGTTCTTCATAAAGCTTGGCATAGAACTAGTTATGAGATACAAAATATTAGAGATAATTCAAATACTGCAAAGTGTGAATATAGTTCTATAGGAAAATATGAAAATAAAGGACTTTATATCGACAAGAAATATTCAGATTTAGATATACAGAAAAAATTTTTTATAAAAAAAACAAAACCTAAAATTGCAATTCTAAGAGAACAAGGTATTAATGGGCATTATGAAATGGCAAATGCCTTCAGTATGTTTGGATTTGATGCTATAGATGTAACAATGAACTCCATAATTAAAAAAGAAAATTATCTAGAAAAATTTCAAGGTATAGTTTTTTGTGGAGGCTTTTCATATGGTGATGTTTTAGGAGCGGGGCGAGGATGGGCAAGCAAGATTTTACATAATCAAATTTTATATAGTAATTTTTCTAAATATTTTGATAATAGAGATAAATTTTCTCTTGGTATATGTAACGGATGCCAAACTCTTTCAAATTTAAAAACTATAATACCAGGATCTGATCACTGGCCACTCTTTTTGCAGAATATAAGTGAGAGGTTTGAGTCAAGAATAGTTATGGTGCAAATTGAAAAATCAAATTCATTATTTCTTTCAGACATGGAAGGCTCTAAAATACCCATAGTTATATCTCATGGTGAGGGCAGAGCTTTTCTGAATAACGAAGATTATAAAAAACTTGAAAGCAATCAGCAGATTTGTATGAGTTACTTAAGCGATAATGATAATCGTACCGAGTTATACCCATATAACCCAAATGGATCATATAAAGGTATTGCTGGAGTATCCTCATTATCTGGAAATGTTACTCTCATGATGCCTCATCCTGAAAGATTGATGAATATAAAACAATTACCTATATATAATGAGGAAATAATATCTCCTTGGTCGAAATTTTTTTATAATGCTAGAATGTATTTAAAATAAAAATAATATAAGATTTATATCTATGAAAACAAAAATAAAAATAATATCTCCAGCAAGGTTACATTTAGGTTTTATGGATTTAAACGGCTCTCTTGGCAGGAAATATGGAAGTGTTGGATTAGCTATAGATAGTATTGAAACATCATTAACCGTTTCAAAGAATTCATTAAATCAAAATACAGCATTAGATGAGAATAATAAAAGAGCCTATAAATATGCTAATTTTATTTTAAAAGCTTACGAAGTTGATGAAACTGTATTAATTGATGTTCATAAAAAAATACCAGAACATGCCGGATTGGGTTCTGGAACCCAGCTTGCTCTTAGCGTTGGAACAGCAATATCAAAATTATTTGATCTTAATTTAAGTTTAATGGATATTGGAAAAATTCTTGACAGGGGTAATAGATCAGGCATCGGTATTGGCGCATTTGAAAGTGGTGGATTTTTAATTGATGGCGGTAAAGGTAAGTTATCAGAGTTACCACCAATTACAGTTCGACAAAATTTTCCTGATAACTGGAGAATAATTCTTTTAATAAATAGCAGGAAAAAGGGGATACATGGTCAAAAAGAATATGACGCTTTTAAAACTCTTAAGCCATTTCCTGAGGTTTTATCAGAAAAACTTTGTCGATTAGTAAATATGGTAATATTGCCCAGTATAAAAGAAAAAAACTTTTCTGAGTTTTCAAAAGCAATAGGTCAATTACAAAAAGTAGTTGGTACACATTTTTCTCCAATACAGGGAGGGGTTTATTCAAATCCAGATATAGCAAGCATTATAAATTACGTTGAACAAAAAGGATTTATGGGTGTTGGTCAAAGTTCTTGGGGCCCGACAGGATTTATTTTAGTAGATAGCGATACCTCGGCGCATAAACTCGCAAAAGATATTAAGCAAAATTTTTTCTGCAAAAATTTACACATAGTAATTACAAAAGGTCGAAATAAAGGTTCATTGATAGAATTTGATGAAAATAAAAATATAAATCAAAATAACAGTATAAACATAAAATAAGGAATAAATTATGAGTAAACCATTAATAATGCATATGCTAACAACTGCAAAAAACCTCAGTCCTTTTGATGTAAATATGGCCTATGATGCAGGATGGGATAAATGCGTCCCATACACATCCATTGAGGCTAGTGAAGTCGAAGGAATTGTTCAAGATGCGATTTTTTCCAGACCCCCAGGCTTAAATAAAACTGGAATGTTTATTGGCGGAAGAGATCCGCATATAGCTATTGAAATGTTAAAAATATGTAAAAATTCGTTAGTTCCTCCATTCACCGTTTCTGCTTTTGCAGATCCAAGTGGCGCTTATACAACTGCAGCTGGTATGATTTCAAAAGTTGAAGATGCTTTAAAAAATAAGTTTGAAAAGTCTTTGAAAAATCAAAAAGTAGTTGTCTTTGGAGGTACCGGACCAGTTGGTTGTATAGCAGGAATATTAGCTGCCTCAGCAGGAGCAGATGTTGTAATAATGGGAAGAGACAAGAATAAATGTGAAGACCTATCACAATATTGTATTGATAATTATTTGGATTCAAATGCGAAAATATCAGGTGCATCAAACGACGAATTTGATCAAATAATTGACCAGGTTGATATAGTGCTTGCTAGTGGCGCTGCTGGTATACAATTAGTTTCGGAGAAGCAATTAAAGCTTGCAATTAATTTGAAAGTTGCAGCTGATGTAAATGCGGTGCCGCCTTCTGGTGTAGCTGGTCTCGATGCTATGCAAGACTGCAAAGAATTAACTAGTTCTATTTCTGGAGCACTAGGAATTGGTGCTCTAGCTATAGGTCAAGTTAAATATCAAGCGCAAAGTAAGTTATTAAAAAAAATGGCTAACGCAGAAAAACCAGTGTTTCTTGATTTTTATGACGCACTTGAACTTGCAAGAGAGTATGTATTATCAAAATAATATAATATTAATTGGCAATTCAGTAGTTGAGCATAGTAAATCACTTATAAAATTAAATAAAAGAGTAATAAATATTGACTCATTTAATGACGCTGATTTGCAAGGAGAAAATTATTTAAATAAGAATTCTTTTGGACAAGTTAACGAAGATGTTATTAAAATAATAAAAGGATTAAATTTAGAAAAAGAAGATACTATTATAATCGTCGCATCGGGATATGATGTTAAAAGGAATTATGATGAAGATCTAAATAAATATGGTTATTTAGCAAACAACAATCAAGATATTTTTGCGCAAGTAAAATATAGCAAAATGTTATTTAATAATCTATGCAAAACAGGGATTAAAGTTCCAAAAGATGGTGTTTTTAAAGCCTCAAATAAAGAAAAAAAAATAATTAAAAATAAAGATTTATCAGGTGGATTTGGTATTAAACACTATGCAAAAGATTATATCTTAGCCGATAATGAATATATTCAGGAATTCA
>JAYOZO010000025.1:0-9348 GCA_038154165.1 Thiothrix sp. | reverse complement strand
ATATTTACTCAATCCTATTCATTGTAAGTAAAAAAAAAGAATATAAATTAATTGGTATTAATAAAATATTTAATAAAAAAACAATAAATACAAATTATTGTTTTTCTGGAGCTATATCAAATATAAAATTAAAGTCTCACTATATTGAACTATTAAAAAAAATAATTAGCTTTTTTGTTAAAAATTATGATTTAGTAGGAATTAATGGTATTGATTTTATTATTAAAGGAGGTAGTATTTATTTTCTTGAAATAAATCCTAGATTAACGCAAACCTGTTTTATGTATGATGACTATTTTGAGCTTGGTTATGTTAACGCTCACATTGAAACTATTATTGACGATAAAATTCCAGATATTACTAACTATGAGAATTTATCGTATGCATTCGAAACGATATTTGCTAAAGAAGATTTTAAATATACTTTTGATTTATTAAAATATGATTATGTGTCTAATGTGCCAAAGAGAGATTGCTTTATTAAATCTGGAGACCCTATATGCACAGTATGTGTTAAATCATATGATGTAAAAAAAACTGATAAATTGTTAGCAGATAATATATCATTAATAAAACATGAACTTAACAATATAGAGATAATTTAATGATTAGTGTAAACAAAAAAGCTGAGACTTTAATTGATGATTTAATACTTAATAAATCATATTATAGGGTTGATGTTTTTAAAGGACATAAAAACGTAACTATTGTAGATGCCGGAATAAATGCACTTGGTAATATTGAAGCTGGGAGGATAATTAGTGAAATATGTTTAGGAGGATTAGGCAGAGTACATATTTTAAATACTTTTCAAGTTCCAGAATGGCCTCTTACAGTTCACGTAAACTCTAATGATCCTGTAATTGCTTGCTTAGGATCTCAATATGCTGGATGGAGTTTATCTTCTAAGGAGGAGGGCGTTAAATTTAATGCATTAGGCTCTGGCCCTGGAAGAGCTTTAGCTTTAAAAGAACCTTTGTTTAAAGATATCGATTATTCAGATAAATACAACAAAACTTGTATTGTAATGGAAGTAGATTGTTTTCCCCCAAAAGATATAGTCGAAAAAATAGAAAATGATACAGGTGTTAAAGCAGAAAATATAACTATAATACTAACCCCAACATCTAGTATTGCTGGAAATTTACAAGTTGTCTCAAGAGTTTTAGAAGTAGCTCTTCATAAAGCACACGAGCTTAAATTTCCAATGAGTGAGATAATAGAGGGTTTTGGAAGCGCTCCAATACCACCAACATCGCCAGACTTCCTAACCGCGATGGGAAGAACAAATGATGCGATAATTTTTGCAGGAGTTATTCAACTATTTGTAAATACTTCAGACGATATGGCAAAAGATTTGTGCAATAAAATGCCAAGTTCTACATCAAATGACTATGGCAAACCTTTTGCAGATATTTTTAAAGATTATAAATACGATTTTTTTAAAATAGATGGAAATCTTTTTAGTCCTAGTAAAGTTATAATATCAAATATGAAAACTGGAAATACTTTTTCAAGTGGTGATATTAATCTTCAATTGTTGAAGAAGTCTTTCGGTATATAAAATGTACTTGATTTTTACTGAAGATGATGGGTGGCATACTAGTCAATTAATAAAATCTTTTGAAAAAAATAAAAAAAAAGTTGTAACTGCAAAAATTAATAACTCCTCTATAGTTCTCGAGGATATTCCTAAGATTATAATTGACACAAAAGAGTATTTCTTAAGAGAAATCGAAGGTGCTTTTGTAAGAGGCATACCAGGTGGAACACTTGAAGAAGTTATTTTTCATTTAGATATTTTACATTATTTAGAGCTTTATAATGTTTGTGTCTATAATAATACACTATGTATCGAAAAAAGCGTTGATAAAATAAGAACGTCAAGTATTTTAAAAGCGAATAATATTCCAACACCAAAAACATATATTACAAGTAATATTAAAGATTTAAATAAATTTAAAAAAAAATTTTTTAAAAAAAAATGCGTTTCTAAACCTATCTTTGGTTCTCAAGGAAAAGGATTAGAGATTTTAGATGAAAATAATATTCATCCTAATTATGAAAGTCTAAATAATGTTTATTATTTGCAAGAATATTTAGATCACCCAGAAAAAAAATTTATTGATTGGAGGTTATTTGTCATAAAAAATAAAGTTATAGCTTCGATGGTTCGTGAAGGCAAAACCTGGATAAATAATGTAGCAAATGGAGCTTCTTGTAAATTTTTTAACCCTTCAATAGAAATGGAAGAAATGGCTATAAAAGCCTCTAATGCATTAAATATGGATTACTCTGGTGTTGATATAATGTTAAGTGATAGGGGCTATATGGTAACCGAAGTAAATAGTATTCCTGCTTGGAAGGGTTTGCAGTCCGTTCACAACGATAGAATTATTGCAGATGAAATTATTAAAAATTTTTTAACTTTATGTGAGGAGAAAAATTGATAACTGAGACGCAAGTTAAAATGGCATTTGAATATTCTTGTAAAGTTGATGTTTTCTCAATAAAACCAGGCAATGTTTCATACAATAATCCAGCCTATAATATGACGCACAAAGATTTTCTTCAAAGCTCTATGGCTTGTTCTGACATAATTTGTGAAAAAGGAATGGATATAGGCACTAAAATATATGAAAGTGTTAAATCTTCAATGGATGTAGTTGGTTGTAATACTAACTTAGGGATTATTTTGCTTTGTGTTCCTATTGTTCAAAGTCTATATCTTGATGATAAACATATATTTTCACAGGAAAATTTAAAAAAAATTATTTTAGATATTGATCAAAAGCAAACAAAAAAAATATATGCAGCAATTAATATGGCAAAAGCTGGCGGAATGGGAGAAAAAGAAAAATATGATATTAAAAAAGCTGTTAATTATGATTTTAAACTTTATGAAGCTATGAAATATGCAAGTTCTTACGATGATATTGCTAATGAATATTATTATTTTTTTAGTAATATTATCAACAATTTATCTCCATTTTGGAGATTATGCCTTAATAAAATGCAAAATGAAGAGTATGCAACAACAGCCACATTTTTAAATCTACTATCAAAAAGACCAGATAGTCTAATTGCGAGAAAATACGGTATTAATAAGGCAAAATACGTCTCTGAACAGGTAAAACCACTCGCAGATGAGTATTGTGAGCTTGAAAATCCAGAAATATTAAATAAAAAGTTGTTATTACTTGATTCTGAGCTTAAGATACAAGGATTAAATCCTGGAACAACGGCTGACGTTGTAGTGGCTAGTATATTTTTCAACCGCTTGGGTTTATAATTGAAACTTAGAAATTCAATATATCTAATGTTGAATACTATTTTTTACAATAATTTATAATAATAGGAGTTATATCATGGCAATAAATAAAGTTTTAGTGGGGGAATGTTTAGTAAATGATAACGACCCAACAGGAACTATGGCAGAGATTGCTCACATCGATTTATTAATCGGTCCAAGAGGCTCAGCAGTAGAAACAGCATTTTGTAATGGTCTTTGTAATAACAAAGATGGTTTTACATCATTATTAGCAGTAGTTGGCCCAAACTTAGTTTGCAAACCAAATACTATGATGTTTAACAAAGTCACAATTAAAGGAGCTAAACAAGCTGTTCAAATGTTTGGCCCTGCTCAGAAAGCGGTTGCTATGGCTGTTGCTGATAGTGTTGAGTCAGGCATTATTCCAAAGGGCGAAGCTGACGATCTTTATATATGTGTTGGCGTATTCATACACTGGGAAGCAAATAGTGATGAAGCTATTTATGAAAATAACTATAAAGCTACAAAAGGTGCTATAGAAGCTGCTATCAAAGGTACGCCATCTGTCGACGATATGTTGGCTAAAAAAGATGCTACAGACCATCCTTTCCAAGGATTCTAAAACATCTTAAAGTTAGTAAGTATTTGCGTCAGACTCGTTTGAGAATACTGACGCAGACCTTACTCTTAAATATTTTATTACTAGGCTAGCCATCAAATTTAATGTCATTAAAAGATAAAAATAGATATAAAGATGGATTAACTCTACAAGAGTATTCATTAAAACATGCAATACCAATAGAAACACTTATTAATCCCTTAGAATCAAATAAAACTAAAGAGATTTTAAAAAAATTAGTCAATGTAAAAATTACAGAAAAACAAAAAACAATTCTTAAAGCCTATAATGATTTAAATAAACTTATTTTTAAAGGTGGATATATATATATTTATGAAGAAGTTCGTAAATTAAATTACTTGTTTTGGCTTAATGACCAATTATCAAGCCTTGGGTTTAGATATGAAGACCTTAATAATTATAATCATGAATCACATAAAGTTATTACAGAAAATTTTATATTAAATAACAAAGATAATATTGATTTGCTTGAAATAAAATCAACAAAAATAAAAGATTTTTTTCTTTATTTAACAATAATTCTTATTAATAATGGGTATATTTTAAAAAGTTACATATATATAAAAAATATCGATGAAAGTTTATATCAAAATTTAAAAAAACAATTAAGTATTTATGATATTTCAATTATTAAATTAGATATTTCAGATAATAAGTTTATTGTAAGGTTTGCTTCAAAAAATGATTGTGAAAAACTTAAAGCTAATGTTAAAGAATTTTTGGATAAAGTGCCTTGTTTTAACGATAAATTTTTTTCTAGTTCTCCAGAAGCTACGATAACAAAAAAACTTGTATTTGATTCTGCGCATTATATTACAGACCATGATGAAAAATGTAAAAATTTGCATGGCGGTAGGTATGATATTGAAATTTCTATTAAAGATAGAATTGATCCCATGACCGGTTTTGTGGTTGATTACTCATTAATTAAAAAAGTTGTAAAAAATTTAATTATAGATAAATTTGATCACAAAACTTTAAACTTAACTTGTCCTGAGTTATCTTGGCGGTCTAGTACTGAATTTTTATCCATTGTCATATGGGAAATCTTAATTCCTTATTTGCCAAATTTAGAAAGAATAAAGATTTACGAAACAAGTTCATCATATTGTGAATTTAAAGGTAATAATTTAGATGTATACCTTAAAAGCGGACCAAGTACGATACTTAGCTATTTTAAAAGTTTAAATAGAAATCTTGAAAATGAAGAAAACCTAACTGGTTAAGTATTACAATGAATATACCTTGGTTGGAAGAAAACTATATTTATTTAAAAAATCTAATTGATATAAAAAGCTTTCCAAATGCTGTTATTATTACAGGCAATAAATCTATTGGAAAACATATACTAGCAAAAGAAATTGCTAAATATTATTTAAATTACGATAATCTTGAAAATATAATTACGCAAGAATATGTGGAAATTTCGATTGAAGAAGACTCCAAGGCAATAAAAATTGATCAAATTAGAGAAGTAATTGATAAAATCTACTTTAAATCAGATAGGAAAATTATTTACATTAAAGATGCTGAAAAACTCAATGTAAATGCTTCAAATGCAATTCTTAAAATTCTTGAAGAACCGCCATTAGGGTCTAAATTTATATTAACAACTTCAAATATTTCATCTCTATTGCCAACGATTATAAGCAGATCTTCAATTATAAAGTGCAATAACCCAATAGATGCTGATATTAATAGTTATTTATCAAAATTAGAAAATGTTGATTTAGATAATTACTACATATTATCAAATTTAAACAGTAAATATATTAAGAATAAATTTTATGAAAAAAAATTTTCAATAATAAATGATTTTTTTAATGATTTAGAAAATGTTGTTAATTCTTCTGAAAATATTATAAATTTTTCAAAAAAATACTCTATACATAATATTGAACATATTATTAATGTAATTTTATTTGTGGTAGTCAATTTTCAAAAATCCATCATTGCTAATAAAAAATCAAGGTTTTTTGATGATAATGAAAATATTTTAAAATCATATAATTTTAAGAAATTAAATTATATTTATGATAAATTAATTAGTATTAAAAAAAATGTTAATATTATTCAAAATAATGAAACAATTTTGTTCTCAATATGTATTTTATTTAAAAAGCTATCAAAAGCTAACTAATGCTATAATTTTTTTTCTTTTTTTTGGGAATTATTCCAATGCGCTTGAAATTTTTGATTTAGACCCTAATGCAACTATTGTTGGTAGCATTAAAACTATTGTTGTCAATGAAAATGAAACCGTAGCGGATCTAGCAATTAAATATAAAACTGGCTTTCAAGATTTATTAATTGCAAATCCTGGAGCACACCATTGGAATCCAGCTGCTAATTCAAAATACATTATTCCATCTATGTATGTCCTGCCAGAAAAATACTATAAAGGCATAATTTTAAATTTAGCAGAGCTAAGACTTTATTATTATATGCAAGGATCAGATTTATATGAGAATTATAAAGTTTTAACCTACCCAGTTGGCATTGGCAGACTTGACTGGAATACACCACTAGGCGAAACATATATTCAGAGTAAGGTTGAGAGTCCTACTTGGTATCCGCCAAAATCTATAATAAAAGAACATGAAGAAAGAGGAAATACATTGTCTAGAGTTATAGAGGCTGGCCCAGACAATCCATTGGGTAACTATGCTTTAAAGTTAAATATTGATGGTGGTTATTTATTGCATGGCACAAATAAGAAACATGGTATTGGAATGATGGTTTCACACGGATGCATTAGATTAAGAAATGAGGATATAGAGACTATATTTTATAATGCTTCAGTAGGCACAAGAGTAAAAATTATTAATATGCCAATAAAAATTGGTATGTATAATAACTTTGTTTACATGGAAGTACATGCTTTTAACGACAGAGAGGTTTATTCAAATAACCAAAAAAATACTTTAACTACAGATAATATATATAAACCCGTAATGCCAGTAATGAATTTTTTAGATAAAAATCCAAATTTTTCAATAAGTTGGAAGAAAGTCTTTAAAGCTTATGAAGAATCTAAAGGAATTCCAGTAATTATTGGAAAAAAATCTATTAATTAAATAATATTATGTTTTTAAAAATATTAAAATTTACTTCGTTTTTAACTTTTGTAATTTTTACAATAAACAACGTTTTTGCCTTAGAACAGGAAAAGTGTAAAGGAAACGACAGTTCTTATTGGACAAATTGTATTGGTTCAATAGCTACTAATGGTGAAGCTTATGTTGGGCAGTTTCAGAATGGATTACCACACGGAAAAGGTACATATACTTATAGTGATGGAGCTACCTATGTAGGAGAATTTGCAAACGGCAAGGAATCTGGTAAAGGTACGTTTTATTGCTGGGTTCACGGAGCAGTTTATGAGGGTGCTTTTAAAAATGGAAAAAAACACGGATTTGGGAGATATAATTTCCCAAATGGAGATATTTATGAAGGCCAATGGGGAAATGGCAAAAGAAACGGAAAAGGCAAATATATCTTTAAAAATGGGTTAGTTAAAGAGGGAATATTTAGCAACAATAAATTTATAAAGTAAATAAGAAAAGTGCCCAAGAAAATATCTCAAGCACACTATTAAAATTACACGTTCTTATCTGACTCTTTTTTTTCCTCAGCAGAATTATCTTCCTCTGATTCTTTCATAGACTTCATTTTATCCTTCATATTTGACTTCATACCAGTCATCTCAGAATGATTTTCATCTAGCTCTTCATCGTGTGAAGCCCCAGCACTACAATGTCCTGCAAATACTGCGGAAGAAAAGAAATAAGCTGCAATAAATATATATTTCATAATTAACTCCAAAAATTGTAATATTATAATGATAGTACAAAACTTAAAAAATTTTAAGCTATGCTGAATTTGTACATATATAACTAAATAAAATCTGTACATATTCATATTATATTTAAAATGCTTATTTAATAATAATATATATCAATAGTTTATAGTTTTAATCTAAAAATATATAATCATAATTTGGAGAAAAGATATGGATTATGAAAAGATGATTGGACAATGGCACCAAGACAGAAATCTCATTAAAGGAAGTTCAGACAAAGACCAATTTCTTAAATTAATGCAAGAAGCAGGCGAATTATCAGATAGTTTGTGCAAAGGTAAAGATATTAGAGATGATATTGGTGATATGATGGTTGTATTGATTAATATTATGGTTAGAAATAATTTAACCATGAAAGAGTGTTTGGCGGTTGCATATGAAGATATTAAGGATAGAAAAGGCACGATGATTGATGGTATCTTTGTGAAAGAAGGAGATATATAAGCAGCACTTCTAATATTAATAATGCATCAGGCGGGATATTGGCTTGGATAAGCTCAAAAAATAAAATTGTAATGCCGAATTAAGCTTTATCTGTACTTTTTTTTACTAAAGAAGATATATAATTACTTATAAAATTTGGCAAAGTTTGCAAACCCTTCATAATTAAATACATTGGAATTGGAAAACTAATTTCAAACCTATCTGAGTCTAAACCCTTTGCAATAATACTTGCTGCTTTGTTTGCACTAATTATCAACGGCATAGGAAATGTATTTTTATCTGTTAATGGAGTTTTTACAAAACCTGGTGTAATTACTTTAACATCAACAATATTTTTGAGTTCAATATGAAGCGAAGAAGCAAGGTTATAAAGTGCTGCTTTTGTCATAGAATAAGGTTGGCTATAAGGTAACCCTTTATATGCAACTAGACTTGAACATATAATTAGTTGACTTGTAGAATTTGTATTTTTTAAAAATTCTTTGGTAACAGAAAGTATGTGCAATAATCCCAAAATATTTACATTAATTACATTTTCATAATTCGAGGAATTATCTGGACTATATGTAGCTGACATATAAATAATGTGCAAAGAATCTACGTCTTTATCTATAATATTTTTTGAAACATCAAAACACTGGCTTTTATCAGATAAATCTAATGGAATTATCTCATGATTATTAATAAGACTATTATTAAGGTCATTAAGTTTTTCTTCATTTCTAGAGGATAGTATTAATTCATATCCTTTAGCATCAAGTTTTTTAGCTAGTTCTCTTCCAATGCCTGAGCTAGATCCAATAATCCAATATTTTTTCATTATTAATTTTTCTGGAGTGTAAATTGATAAACATTTGTTCTTTCGTTAATAAAACTTGATGAACATGAAGTTAAATAATATTCCCAAATTTTAATAAATTTTTTATCAAAATTTAATTTTTCAACTTCTTTTATATTTCTTTTAAAACTATCATTCCATAAATCTAAAGTCTTCGAGTATGATTCTCCAAAAGAAAAAGAATCTAAAACATTAAAACTATTTTTTTTTGCATATTTCATAAATATACTAGGTGAGGGCAGCATACCTCCCGGAAAAATAAATGTTCTTATTGCGTCTGTACTATTTTTATA
>JAYOZO010000024.1:0-15819 GCA_038154165.1 Thiothrix sp. | reverse complement strand
ATGACCATGATTTTGTCAAATTTTATAGGAAAGATTTCTCTGTCTTTTAGATAATTTGTTACAAAGGATCCTGTTTCTCTATATATCATTTATTTATACCCTTTCAATTAATTTTTCACCAAACATACCTTGTGGCCTAAACACTAAGAAAACTAGCGCCATGAAGTATGCAAACCATAATTCAATTCCTTGACCACCAAATACATCTGCTAAGTATATTTCACCTAGTTTCTCACCGACACCTATAACCAAACCACCAACAATAGCACCTGGTATAGAAGTTAATCCACCAATTAATATTACAGGAAGGGCTTTCATAACAGCTTCGATTAAAGTAAACGAAACACTAACTCTTTCTGCCCATAATAATCCTGCAATTAATGCAATAATACCTGTAACAGCCCAAACTATTGCCCAAACTGTTTGTAAAGGTATGCCAACAGCCATAGCTGCCATATGATCATCTGATACAGCTCTTAGAGATAGCCCAGTTTTAGTTTTTTGGAAAAAGAAAGCTAGAACAACAATCAATGATCCTGCAACTAATGAGGCAAATATATCAAATTTTGGAATTAATATATCTAACCAAGGGATATGTTCAGAGACAAAAATAGGAGCTGTGTCCAATAAACTAATATCTAAGAATTTACTCATTTGCAAACCGTGAACATCTGAATCCCATATAAACTGTGAAAAACCCTCTTGGAAAGTTGCCAAACCAACTGTAGCCATAAATAAAGCTAATAAATCCTGATTAGCTAATGGACGAATTACGTACCTTTCTGTAGCTATACCAAAGATAACCATTATTCCAGCAGCTATAAATAATGAAGTCCAAAAATCAATTCCATTTTCTGTCATTTTTACAAAGGTTAAAGAAGCAAATAGCAGCATTGTTCCCTGAGCAAAATTAAAAATACCTGAAGATTTATATATTAGAACAAAACCAATGGCCACAAGAGAATACATAACTCCTGACAACAAGCCACCAACTAAAACTTCTATTAAATATACAAAATCCATACTTTACTCCTGTTTAGTGACTTACTCCAAGATACGCATCTATAACATCTTGATTAGCCATTACTTCACTAGGCGTTCCATCTCCAATTTTTTTTCCATAATCTAAAACAACAACGTGATCAGAAATATCCATAACAACACCCATGTCATGCTCAATCATAACTGTTGTTATACCCATTTCCTTATTTATTTCTAAAATAAAACAGGACATATCTGCTTTTTCTTCTAAATTCATTCCAGCCATTGGTTCGTCTAATAATAAAATTTTAGGCTCAGATACTAATGCCCTGCCTAACTCTACTCTTTTTTGAAGACCATAAGGTAATTTTGATACTGGAGTTTTTCTTATAGACTCAATTTGTAAAAATTTAATTATTTTTTCGACTGCAAGCCTGTTTTCTTGCTCTTCATTTCTTGCCCTTCCAATATTGAGTCCTTGTTCTAACCAAGTAGACTTCATAAAAAGATTTCTTCCTGTCATTATATTTTCAAGCACTGTCATCCCCTGGAACAGCGCAATGTTTTGGAAAGTTCTAGCCATACCAGCTATGGCAGCATCTCTTGGATTTATAGATCTTCTTTCCACTCCATTATAAGTTACAGTTCCAATTTGTGGTAAATAAACACCATTAATTACATTTAACATAGAACTCTTACCAGCCCCGTTTGGTCCTATAACGGCACATATTTCTCCTTCTTTAACATTAAAACTAATGTCTGTGATAGCTTGAACACCACCGAACATAAGAGTAACATTTTCAACTTTTAATATATCTGTCATAGTTCCTTACACTAATTTATTTACATTTAAATGATAAGTTAATTTATCAATATCATTAACAATTATACTATCACTTTTATTTTCAATAGCCGAATATATATCTTTTAAATTTTTTGCTATCTTACTCCTTAAAATTCCCATAGTCTTGGTTACTTCTCCTTCAGACATAATAAAAGTTCGATGCAAAATTACAAATCTCTTTATTTGAATTTCACTATCAAATGACTCGTTTACGCACTTAATATGATTTCTAACTAAATCTCTTACTTCGTCTTTTGAAGCTAGCTCAGTATAACCTGTATATCTAATATTCTTTCTATCAGCCCAGGAATTTACAGATTTAGGATCTATTACAACAATTGCAGATAGTGAATCTTGTCCACTTCCAAAAACTATAGAAGATTTTATAAATGGTGAGCATGAAATCAAGTTTTCTATTTTTTCTGGTGACAATTTTGTCCCAGATTTAAGGGTTATGATATCATCACTTCTACCTTCAACTATTAATGCCCCAGACTCTTCTATCATTCCAACATACCCAGAATTTATCCAGCCATCTTCAGTTTTTAATTTTCCACTTAACGGATCTCCTAGGCAATCTGTTTTGAAAAGAACTTCGGAGTTATTATTAATTTTTATCTCAGTACCTTTCATTGGGTTTCCAACATTTTCAGAGGAAATCGCATGATCAGGCTGAACTGAAATACAACCACAATTAATAGCTTGCCCAAACGAATGTTGAATTTCTACCCCTATAGCGTGGAAAAAATCAAAATTAACTTTCGATAAAACTCCATCGCTCACAAAAGCATGTTTAATATTTGTTAAACCAAAAACATTTTTTGCTGGGTTAAAAGTTGTAAGCATTAGCCATATTTTAGTTAATGATTCAATTATTGACTTTTCTCCTTTTATTTCTTTATCATAAATTTTCATCAAAGAATTATAATGATTCATATATCTGTTATAATTTTTCTCAGACGCAGATTCAATTCTATAACTTATCGAAGTTATAATGTGCTTAAAAACAAATGATGGCGCGTAAAGTATTGAAGGACCAATTTCTTGCAAATCTTTCTCAATTGTCTGATTGCTCTCTGGTAGATTCAATGACATACCACTGACTATAGAAGCAATATACGTAAACAAAAGATTTGTTGGGATTGATAGTGGTAAATAAGAAAGTATAGAATCTTTATTAGACAATTTATTTAATTCAATAATTTTTTTACAATTATTTATTACTGCTTGATGACTTACTTTATAAAGATTATCTTCATATTCATCATACAAATAAAAAGCAGTATCTTTATCATTTAATGTATTTAAATCCATTTCAATATTTGAACTATTTACCCTGGACGTTATATCATCAAAAGCAACTAAATTAGAATTATCATATGAAGATAACCCTCTTGAATCTAAATAAATAACCTTTTTAAGATTGCATTCAGAAGCAACTTCTATATATCTATCAACTTGTTGCTGGTCTTCTGCAATTAAAAAATCTGCATTTGAACTTAAAAGAATTTTGCTAAGTTCTTCTTTGGTTGATTCTGGATGAATTAGTACTACTATACCCCCAAGTGATTGAATTGCAGAAATCGAAAATATAAGTGTAGGCACATTATTACCATAGACGCCTACGATAGAACCTTTGCCAATTGAAATAGATTTAAAAGCTTCTAATGTTTTAGATACTTCTGCTAAATAATCAGTCCAAGTATAAGTTTTCCATATACCTAACTGCTTATATCTTAAAGCTACAGCATTAGGATTTGATTTCATATTTGATAATACTAGACCAGGTATTGTAGCCATTATTAATTTATTCTCTCCATTTTACCTAAAAAATTGATTATAAATAGATTGATCAATTATTATTATAAAATTTTTTTATCTATTATTTTTATTATTATGTACTTAAGATGTGTAAATTACACCAATGTTGTCTTTGTAGCAAGGCTTTAATGCTGATTTATTGATTCTAATAATAATATATTATTATATATTAATTTATTAATAAATTTGATAAACACAATATGTAGTGGTAAAATCTACACTAGAGTACAACAAGATTAAGGAAATAATTATCAATTGGATAACCAAAAAAGATACTATTTCTCATAAATATATAAAATTTTATATATTACCAATAATCTGCACTTTTGGTTTCTCGGGCAGCAACACTTTCAAAAGTTACGAATTGCCTTTGCACAGTAGCAATGATAAGTGTTTTATTTTAAAGGATCTATATTTGTCCTTAGAAGAAAATAAAGATTTAAACGATATTGAAAAAAATATTTTTATAAACAAAATAAATAACCGACTACCTTACTATATAAATTATTTCAAAAAATATACTAGAAATTCTATTTTCTCATGGCAACTAATTGCAGCAATTTCTTATCAAGAATCTCATTGGGATCATAAGGCTGTATCACAAACAAAAGTTAAAGGCCTTATGATGCTGACAAAAGATACTGCAAACTATGTTGGCATAAATAATAGATTGGATGCTAATCAAAGTGTATATGGAGGCGTAAAATACTTAGAAAACTTATATGAACGTTTACCTAAAACTATAGTTGGCTCAGATAGATTATGGATGACGCTGGCCGCATATAATGTTGGTCTTGGCCACTTAGAAGATGCACGAATATTAACCCAAAAACATGGATACAATCCAAATTATTGGTCAGATGTAAAAAAACATTTGCCCTTGCTTGGAATAAAAAAATATTATAAACATACTAAATATGGCTATGCTCGTGGCCGAGAGCCAGTAAAGTATGTTGAAAGAATTAAAACTTATTTAGATTTAATATATGAAAATAAAAAAACAAATTTAGCTTCTTCTACTTTTAAAAAAATCTTTGATAATTAAAGAACACTCTTTTTCTAAAATGCCACCAATAAAACTTAACTTATGATCAATTTTAAAATTTTCTTTTATGTATTTAAATTTATCTTCAATATTTTTGTTTGCACTCGAGTATGCTCCAAAAACAATTAAGTCAATTCTGGCTTCACAAGCGGCAATTAAACACATTAAACAAGGCTCCAAAGATGAATAAAGTATAGAATTTTTTATTCTATAATTATTATTTTTTTTACAAACCTCTCTAATTACATTTATTTCGGCGTGAGCAGTTGGATCATTTAATTTAATTGAAGAGTTATAAGAATTTGCAATTATTTTATTATTCTGCAAAATTAAAGATCCTACAGGTACTTCATTGTTTTTTTTTGCTTCTTGAGCTAATAAGTAACATTGCTTTATATATGATTCGTGATTCATTATTAATCCATAGATGAAATTTATTTTAATTGTTATGATGCATTTAGTTTATAGTAAGTATTAATTTTTATATATAAAGTTTCAAGGAGTAAATAATATGAGCGATAGAATTGTTATGAGAGTTGCAGAATCACTAGTAGCTGGAGGACCTCCAGGAACAGCAGCAGAGCCAGAGATTGTGATTGGAGAACTTGATGGTCCTGTGGGTATAGCTTTTGCAACACTTTTAGGAGATCAAGTTAAAGGACATTCAAGAGTATTAGCTATAATGAATACTGATATAATGGTTAAACCAGCTACTTTAATGGTTAGCAAAGTAACTGTAAAAGATACAAAGTATACAAATATCTTAATGGGCACTGTTCAAGGCGCAATTGCGAACGGAGTTTTAGACGCTGTAAGAAATGGAGATATACCAAAAGAAAAGGCAAATGATCTTGGAATTATTGTTTCCGTTTGGCTTAATCCATCAGTCATAGATGATAATGAATTAGACCATAAAATTCTATTTGATATCCATAGGAAAGCAACTTCACAAGCTATTCATAAGGCTATGAAAAATGAACCCAGTATTGATTGGCTGCTAGATAACCAAGAAAAAATAGTTCACAAATATTTTCAAATGGGATTAGATGGTAAAATCTAAAATTAGTCTATTAAAAATATTATTTAATCCAACTTGCTAATGAATGAATATCTACACCAAAGACAAATTTAATTAAAAAAAAGCTAGCAATTGATATTACAAAAATTGAAATAATATTTAACAAAAATCCTGCGCGTAACATATCACTAATTTTTATTTTACCGCTTCCAAAAATAACTGCATTTGGTGGTGTGGAAATAGGTAACATAAAAGCACAACTTGCGGCAATAGTAGCTGGAATTACATAAAATAACGGATTGTGATTGATACCTATAGCAAAGATAATTAAAATTGGAGCATAAGTTGCAATTGTTGCAGTATTCGAATTTAATTCAGTTAAAAATATTATTAATCCAACTGCAAGGATAATTAAAATATAAAATTCGTAATTAATAAAAAAATGTGAAAAACTTCCAATCCAAGTAGCTAGGCCTGAAGAATTAAATGCTTTGGATAAAGCAATACCACCACCGACTAAAAGTAATACTCCCCAGGGTATCTTATTGGCAACCTGCCAATTACAAGCTCTTATATTTTTTCCTGTTGGTATTAAAAATAAAAGCAAAGCACCAAATAAACTAATTGAGGTATCGTTTAAGTTCAAATTGAAAATTTCGTTTAAAGTTCTTCTAAGTATCCATAAAAAAGCTGTTAAAAAAAATATAGCTGCAACAACTTTTTCTGAAAAAGAAGGTTTTCCTATTTCTTCGTTCATGCTTGTGATTGTTTTCTCTAATGCATCTGAGGTTTTGTTTGACACTTTGAAGCTTATGCTTGTCAAAAAAAACCAAATGATTGGTAATAAAAAAATTAAAATAGGTAAACCAATTAGTAACCAATCAATAAAACTTATCTCGTAATTATAAGTATCACTTAATATTCCAGCTAACATTATATTTGTTGGGGTTCCTATCAAAGTAGAAGTTCCGCCAACAGATGCAGAATATGCTATTGCAAGTAAAAGTGGAATTGCTAATTCTTCATTTTTTGCATTTGTTTCTTTAGAAAAAATTGTAATCACTGATAATGCAATAGGTAGCATCATTATTGTTGAAGCTGTATTACTTACCCACATGCTAATAGATGCTGTTGTTAACATAAAGCCAGCTATAATCTTTCTTGGACTCAGTCCAGATAGAGATAAAATATTTAGAGCTATTCTTTTGTGTAAGCCACACGACTCCATAGCTGCAGCTATTATAAAACCACCTAAAAAAAGTAAAACAAGAGGATGTGCATAAGCTACAGAGATAGACTTTAAATCATATATATCAAATATAGGAAATAATATAAGAGGTATTAATGCAGTTGCATAAATAGGTATTGCTTCAGTAATCCACCAGATTGTCATTAATAACGCTATTCCAGCAGTTGCCCAAGCTATGTTATTTAATGCAAGTGGAGGTTCCGTAATAATGAATAAAAAAAAAATAAAAATGCCGAATATTAAGCCGAACATTGAAACTGAATCTTTATTTAACATTTTTATTCCCACTCAATAGTTGCTGGCGGTTTGGATGAGATATCTAAACAAACTCTAGAAATACTTGGTATCTCATTTATAATTTTTGTTGAGACTTCCTCCAAAAAATCAAAAGGAAAATCAAAAGGCTTTGCCGTCATAAAATCAATTGTCTTTACTGCTCTTAATGAAACAACATTTCCATATGCTCTTCCGTCACCAGTTACACCAACTGATTTTATTGGCATAAAAACTGTAAAGGCTTGTGAAATATTGCTATATAAATTTTTTTCATGAAGCATCTCTATAAAAATATTATCAGCTTCCCTTAAGACATCAACATATTCTTTTTTAACTTCACCAAGAATTCTTACAGCTAAACCTGGTCCAGGAAAAGGGTGTCTATTTATAAGTTTTTTATCTATGCCTAACTCTATACCTAATTTTCTAACCTCGTCTTTAAATAACTCTCTTAGTGGTTCTAAAAGTTTTAAATTCATATTTTCTGGCAAACCGCCAACATTATGATGAGATTTAATTAAATGCGCATTTTCTGAAGAAGCTGCAGACTCTATGACATCTGGATATATTGTGCCTTGAGCCAACCATTGTGCATTATTAATTTTTTTAGCTTCATCTTGGAAGACATCAATAAAAGTTTTTCCAATTATTTTTCTTTTTTCTTCTGGATCTATAATTCCGTTTAATCTTTTTAAGAAAAAATCAGATGCGTCTATATAAATTATTTTAATTCCTTTGAAATCTTTAAAGCTTTTTTCAACTTGAATTTTTTCATTTAATCTTAAGAGCCCGTTATCTATAAAAATACAAGTTAAACGATCACCAATTGCTTTGTGAAGAATGGCTGCTGATACTGAAGAATCAACACCACCTGACAATCCTAATATCACATTATCGTTTTTTACTTTTTCTTTAATTAAAGCTATTTGATTAGTTATAATATTTTTTGTTGTCCACATTTCCTTCGATTTACATATTTTAACAACAAAATTATAAATTATTTTTCCGTTATCAAGTGTGTGAGTTACCTCAGGATGAAATTGAAACCCATATATATTTTTATCAATAAGTTTTATTGCTGATAAACTTTTTTTATTTGTCGATGCAATCTTGATGAAATTTTTTGGGACATCAATTACGCTGTCACCGTGGGACATCCATACTTCTATGTTTTTGTTCACGTCATTAAATATTAAATCATCTGTAAGAATTTGGAGATTTGCTTTTCCATATTCTCTAGAGGTTGATTTTTCTATTTTTGCGTTAAAATTTTTGCAAATTAATTGCATGCCAAAACATATGCCTAGCACTGGTATAACCTCTTCAAATATAAAATCTGGTAAATCGTAATAATTATCTATAGTTACTGAATTTGGGCCTCCTGAAAGTATAATCCCTATAATATTTTCTAAATCTATTTTGTTTTGAAGGAAACTCGGCTGTACTACTTCACAAAAAGTTTTATTTTCTCTAATTCTTCTCGCGATTAACTGAGTATATTGAGAACCGTAATCTACTACTAATATTTTTTGGTCTTGCATTATTTGTCTATTTGATAATTTGGAGCTTCTTTAGTAATCATTACATCATGCACATGACTTTCTTTCATGCCTGCGTTTGTAATTTTTACAAATTTTGCTTTAGCATGTAATTCTTTTATTTCTGAACATCCTAAATAACCCATGCTTGATCTAATGCCGCCCAATAATTGATGAAGTATATTCGTCATACTTCCTTTAAATGGCACTCTTCCCTCTATTCCTTCAGGCACAAATTTATCTGAAGAATTCTCATGTTCTTGAAAATATCTTTCGCTTGATCCTTTTTTCATTGCCCCAATTGACCCCATGCCTCTATAACTTTTATATGTTCTACCCTGATACAATTCAATTTCTCCGGGAGCTTCTTCTGTTCCTGCAAACAAACTGCCCAACATTACTGAATCCGCTCCTGCTGCAAGTGCTTTAGAAATATCGCCAGAAAATCTAATACCGCCATCCGCGATAACTTTAACAGTTGTTCCCTTAGTGGCGCTTGCTACATCGCTAATAGCTGTTATCTGTGGAACACCGACACCTGCTACAATTCTTGTTGTGCATATTGAGCCTGGTCCAATACCAACTTTAACAGCATCTACCCCAGCCTTAATCAATTCTTTTGCAGCTTCTTTTGTTGCAATATTGCCTGCTATTAATTGTATTTTTGAATACTTTTTTCTTATCAACTTAACTGCATCGATAACCATCTTTGAATGACCGTGCGCAGTATCAATAACTAATACATCTACATCAGACTGTATTAATTTTTTAATTCTGTCCTCCATATCTAAACCAACACCAATAGCTGCGCCAACCCTTAGCCTTTGTAAATTATCTTTGCAAGCATTAGGAAAATTGATTTCTGAATATCTTTTACAGTAATCATGCCTTTTAAATGAAACTTATTATTAACTATGAGAACTTTTTCTATTCTATTTTTATGCAATAAAGTTCTAACTTTATCCTTTGAAGCACCCTCTTGAACTGTAACTAGACGCTCTTTAGGAGTCATTATTGTCGAAACTTTTGGGCTAACTTTACTCACAAACCTTAAATCCCTAGCTGTCACTATACCCACTAGATTTTTTCCCTCAACTACAGGCACACCTGAAATCTTGTGTTTTGTAGTTAGTTCTATAACTTCTTCAATAGAGCAGTCAGGCGATATTACAACAGGATCTGTAATTACACCACTTTCGTGTTTTTTAACTTTAGAAACTTCGTAAGCCTGTTCTTCTGGTGATAAATTTTTATGTATTATTCCAATTCCACCCTCTTGGGCAATAGATATAGCAAGTTTAGCTTCTGTTACCGTATCCATAGCAGCTGATATCAAAGGAATATTTAGTTCAATCTTTGCAGTTAATGATGTTTTAAGAGAAGCATCTATAGGTAAGATTGCAGATTGATTAGGCACAAGTAAAACGTCATCAAATGTTAGAGCTTCTTGAATAACTTTTAACATATAAACCTCTCTACAAAAAGGTATTATAAATTTTATTATATAAAAGTAAACAAAAGTATGTCTATTAATGTAATATAAATACCATGAACTCCCAAAAAGATAATATCTTGACTGTAAGTGAGATAAATAATCACATAAAACAGATTATTAATGATTCTTTTGAAAAATATATATATGTTGAAGGTGAAATCTCGCAAGTTCAAAAAAGTCAACTTGGCCATTTATATATTGTTATTAAAGATGAAAAATCATCAGCTAGATGTACCTTATGGAACTCAAGAGCTTCTAATTTAGAAATATATCCAGAAATTGGATTAAAAGTAATTATAAAGTGTAATGTTACATTTTATGAAAAAACTGGCTCATATCAGCTTGACATTTTAGACATATCATCAGTAAGTATTGGAAAATTTCATGAATTATTTGAAAAATTAAAACAGAAATTAAAAAAAGAAGGCTTATTCGATTTAAAATTTAAAAAAAATTTACCTGCATATCCAAAAAATATATCTATTATTACATCACTAACAGGTTCCGTAATACAAGATATTCTAAAAATACTCAAAAGAAGAATGCCACTATTAAATGTTGAAGTATATTCCTGTAAAGTTCAAGGCGAAGGGTGCGCTTCAAGCATTTCCAACAAACTAATTGCAATAAATAAAAAAAATATAGCCGATATAATTATTATAGCTAGGGGCGGCGGATCATTGGAAGATCTAATCGAATATAATGACGAATTTTTAGCAAGGCAAATATATAACTCTAATATTCCAATCATATCAGCTATTGGTCATGAGACGGATACAACAATTGCAGACCTTGTATCTGATGTAAGAGCTGCTACACCTTCTGAGGCAGCAGAAATAGCTACAAAAATATCTTTAAATGATTTAATTTACAATGCAAATGATTTTAAAAAAAAATTGTCAAATATCTACAATATACTCTTAAAAAATAAAATTTATATGTTAAAAGAAATAAAAAATAATATTGAAAAAAGCAATCCTCATAATAAGATAAATAGCTATAGTCAAACTGCAGACAGAATCATAGAAACTCTTAAAGCAAAGCTATTATCTAGGATTATTGATGAAAAAAGTATAATAAATAAAATACAAGAAAATTTAAAAAAACATAATCCACTTCAAAAGCTTAATCAACTTGAATTAAGAATTAAAAACCAAAAAAAAAATCTTCAAAATATTTTAGATAACTATATTTCTAAAAAAAGAAATATAATTTATATCAAAAATAATACTATTGAAAATATCAGCCCATTGAATATTTTAAGGAAAGGTTATTCGCTGGTATATAGAGATCATGAGATTATAAGCGATACAAACAAACTAAAAGTTGGCAATGAACTTAAAATTAAATTCTACAATGGGAGCGTCCTTACAAATATTTCGAAAATTAAGAAAAATTAATCTTCCTTTTTCCAAACCCAAGGTGATTCTTTGCAGATCACAAAATATATATATACATTTACTAACAAAATTATTAATAATGCTAATGCTGCTCCTAAAGTCCAAAGTATGTCATGCGGGTTATTTTGAAATCCAAAAACATTCATTCCCCAGAAACATATTGATGTAAATACTATCATTACAACTGCTGCAATATATTCTCTCACTTTATCTCCTGTATAATTTATTAATTATTTTACAAATATTCACTCAAATTTCCAATTTTTTTTTATTTTGAACCTGAGTCTAAAAATTTATCAAAGTATATCTCATTATTTGGCATTCCTTCAGAAGTAAATTCTTTTATCGCAGCATCAATCATTGGTGGTGGTCCACACAAATAGCCTTGACAATCTTTCATTTCAAGTTTATTTTTTTTAATATACTCTGCTTTAAGATAATCTGTAACCATTCCTCTAGCTCCATTCCAATTAGAATTTTCAGGCTCCATGTTAAGAACATATGTATATTCAAATTTATAATTTGGATTCCATTTTTTCTTAATTTCTTCAAGCTCCTCCATACCATATATATCTTGTTGTGTTCTTGCGCCAAATAAGAAAACAGCATCCCTTTGAACTTGATCTATAGCAGCTTTCTCTAAAATTGCTTTGACAGCACTCATTCCACTTCCTCCAGCTATACAAACCATAGTCCCTTTTCCATCTCTATAATAAAACGATCCAAATGGAGTATTAACTTCTAATTTTTGCCCTGTTGGATCACTATCAAAGAGCCATTTACTAAATTTACCCTTAGGAACATTTCGTACGAAGAAAGTTAACTCCCCAAGATTTTCGTTTTCAGGAGCTTTAGCGAATGAATATGATCTTGCATTTCCTACCTGCTGAACCAAAACCTCTGCGTATTGCCCAGCCATTCCAGAATGTTCTAAATTATCAATTCCTATTGTCAATTCAACAATATCGTGAGTCAGCAATTTAATTTTTTTAACAACACCCTTATAAGCTTTTGTAGCACTTGCTTTAGCATCGCTATCTATTGAAACTTCAATTGAAACTGGTGTTTTAGCCCTTGATTGGCAAGCTAATATCATGCCATCTTTAAGTTGTTCACCATCTAAAACATAACTAAAGTCAGCTGTCGGTTTAATTTTTCCTGATGTTAACTTGCAAGCACAAGACCCGCAACTTCCAACTCGACAATCGTGAGGAAATGGCACGCCAGCTTTTAGCGCAGCATCAAGAATATTTTGTTCGGGTTCAACTTCAAATTTGTATTGATTTGAGTTCAATGTAACTTCTTGTGGTTTTTTTTTGCCAAATCCAAACATATAATTACATAGTCCTTGTGCTTAAAACACTAACTTAGTTAAACAAAGTAAAATTTCCAGTACGCAAAACCTATACTACATTAATACCAACATTTCTTAATGATCCTGAATCAACATCTTCCTTTGTTGGTAAGCAGGTGTAAGGTATTATGTTTTCCTTGCTTGTTGAAGGATGTTTTTTTACTGCATCACACCACTCACGCACTTTAGATCTAGAAGATGTTACATCGTTTCCAGAGATCTCTAATGCGTTAACGCAAGACATCCAATGAATATCAGCTAGTGAAAACTCACCACAAATATAAACATCTTTTTTTAATTTTGGGTCAGGTGGAGTCGTAAGTATATTTTCTAATATATCAAAAGATTTATTTACAAGATCCATATTACCACCAGAACCATTTAACATACCGTATGCTTCCATTTGAACATAATCTGTAGCAATGTGAGCATATTGGTACATAATTGCTCTAATAACACCATTTCTCGGAACTAAAGATGGACCAAATCCCTTGTCATCTAGATAAGAAAGAATTGCGTTTGGCCCATAAACAATATTATCTAAATCCTTTAAAACCGGAACGCTTCCAAGTGGCGAAATATCTGCTACATCTTCACCGCTATTAATTTTATGTACCTGGATATCTACACCTTTTTCAGCGGCAGTTTGTAATGCTTTAGCTGTATTTATACAATTTGGATTACCGTATAATTGCATAGCAGATGCTAACTTATCACCGATCATACTTCCCTCCTAAGATAATTTTTATATATTGTTATTCTATTTTTAATGCTCCAGATGGACATTCTGCTACTACATCTGCAATCTTATCTTCAGAAGCAGCTGATGTATCTATAACAAATTTACCATCCTCAATTTTAAATACTTCTGGTGCACCTTGCACACATTTACCAGCATGTATGCATACACTTTCATCCCAAGATACTTTCATGTCTCTCTCCTCAAATTTAATATTCGAACTCTATTTTACCCAAAAAACCAACTACTGCAAAGTCTTTATAGAAGAATATATTATGTTTAGAGTTAGATTTTTTTGAATGTCAAACTTAAGGAATTAATACAATATCTTTTGCGTGTTGGTTCAGGCCCATCATTAAAAACATGGCCTAAATGACTATCGCAATTTGAACATTGAACTTCTACTCTACTCATTCCGTGAGTATTATCTTGAATATACTTGATATTTTTTTCTTGTGCCGATTTAGTAAAACTTGGCCAACCAGTTCCTGAGTCAAACTTTGCTTCAGAATTAAAAAGAATTGCTTGGCAACACTTACATATGTATGTACCTTTTTCGTAAAACTTATTATATTTTCCAGAAAAGGGCTGCTCAGTACCCTTTTTTCTACAAATTATAAACTCTTCATCGGTTAACAATTTTTTCCAATCATCTTTCATAAAAAATGATTATACCTACTCTATTCCTTTCATGGTTAATTTAATACGTCCTTGTTTATCAATTTCTAGCACCTTAACTTTAACCATATCTCCTTCACTAACTTTATCTGAAACATTTTCTACTCTTTCTTCGCAAATTTGCGAGATATGTACTAGACCATCTTTACCAGGCAAAATTGTAACAAAAGCGCCAAAGTCCATAATTTTTGCAATTTTCCCCTCATAAATTTTGTCAACCTCAACATCTGCGGTAAGATTTTCTATCTTTGATTTTGCTAATTCTGCAGCAGCTTTATCAACGGAAGAAATTTTTATTAAGCCACTATCATCTATATCTATCATTGCTCCTGTTTCTTCGGTTAACGCCCTTATTGTTGCCCCACCTTTTCCTATAACATCTCTGACCTTATCAGATTTTACTTGGATAGTAATAAATCTTGGTGCATTAATAGATACTTCTTCTCTTGAAGATTCAATAACTTTAGCCATTTCGCCTAAAATATGAATCCTTCCATCTCTTGCCTGTGCTAATGCAATTTTCATTATTTCTTCAGTTATACCATTTATTTTTATATCCATTTGAAGTGCAGTTACTCCATCACTTGTTCCAGCAACTTTAAAATCCATATCCCCCAGATGATCCTCATCTCCTAGTATGTCAGATAGAACAACATAGTCATTACCCTCTTTAATTAATCCCATTGCAATTCCGGCAACTGGATTAGCAATTGGTACGCCAGCATCCATAAGTGATAAACTCGATCCACAAACACTTGCCATGGAACTTGAACCATTAGATTCTGTAATTTCAGAAACAACTCTAATAACGTAAGGAAAATTATCTTCTGATGGTAAAACAGGTGCAATTGCTCTTTTTGCAAGTTTCCCATGACCGATCTCTCTTCTTTTTGGAGAGCCAACAAAACCTATTTCTCCAACAGAAAATGGAGGGAAATTATAATGAAGCATAAATCTATCTTCGTATTTCCCATCAATTGCATCGACTATTTGTCCATCTCTATCTGTTCCAAGAGTTGCTACAACTATTGCTTGTGTTTCTCCTCTTGTAAACAATGCGCTTCCATGAGTTTTTGGTAAAATACCAACTTCAATACTTATATCTCTGACTGTTTTATTATCTCTTCCATCGATTCTAGGTTTGCCTGAAATAATATTTTTTCTTACAATTTCCTTTTGTAGTTTATAAATAGTATTTTCTATGCAATCTTTCTTTGAGTTTTGATCATCATCAAATACTTCAATAGCATTATTCTTAATTTCTAATAACTTTATGTTTCTTTCTGCTTTATCTGATATTAAATATGCTTCTGTTATGATATCGCTATATTTTATAGAAATTTCTGCTTCCAGGTTTTCATTTTCATTTATAGGTCTATCC
>JAYOZO010000023.1:10238-15827 GCA_038154165.1 Thiothrix sp. | reverse complement strand
CTCTATCAGAGAGTGATCAGCGATATTTGGCTCTTAATTTTCAAGCTTTTTTTCAGAGAGATTATAAAAAAGTAGCTGAACTGCACGTTGATTCAGGCTGGGTAGGCGAAAATACTCGAATAGATGAATTTGAAAACTCCATAAGAAGCGTTTGCGAGCCTATATTTGAGAAACCACTCAAAGACATATCTTTTGGCAACTTATTACTTAGATTGTTTTCAGTAGCAAGACAGTATGAGATGAATATTCAACCTCAACTTGTATTATTACAAAAAACTTTATTAAATATCGAAGGTCTTGGTAGAGATTTATATCCTGATCTAGACCTTTGGGTAACTGCAAAACCATTTTTTGAAAAATGGGCAAAGGATAATATGAGTATTTCATCATTCATAAAAAAAATATCAAGAAATAGTCCAAAATTAGTAAATGAGATAGCTGAATTTCCAGAAACTTTATCTTTAATTAAAAGAAAACTTTATGATAATAAGAATCAAAAAGAAATTGAAGAATTAAAATATAGAATAAAAAATTCTAATTTAAGAACTTCAATTTTATTTTTAATTTTATTAATTATGATTTTATTTGGAATATTATAATAAAATGGAATTACGTTATACCTTAAATGATTTAAATGAAGCTCAACGAAATGCTGTATGTAATTTATCGCAAAATTGCTTGGTAATTGCAGGGGCAGGAAGTGGAAAAACTCGTGTCCTTATTCAGAGAATTTTGTGGTTGATAGAAGACAATGATTATTCCCCTTATTCAATATTGGCAGTTACCTTTACAAATAAAGCAGCTAGAGAAATTAAAACTAGATTATCAAATACATTAAATATAAAAATTGAAAGCATGTGGGTAGGAACTTTTCACGGTATATGTCACAGAATTCTAAGATCTAATTACCAAAAAGCACTTTTACCAAAAAACTTTCAGGTTATAGACAGCGAAGATCAAATTCGAATTATTAAAAGAATAATGAAAGAAAATGAAATTGAGAATTCACAAATTCAACCAAAACAAGTAGCTTGGTATATTAATAAAAAAAAAGACCAAAGTGTTAGAAGTAACAAAACAAAGGACGATGATTTTATTACTATTCAATATAATAAAATATATAAAATATATGAAGATTATTGCAATAAGAGTGGCTTGGTAGATTTTGGTGAAATAATATTAAGGACTTTAGAATTATTTCAAAAAAATATAGAGACAAGAAAATATTATCATAATTTATTTAAAACTATTTTGATTGATGAGTTTCAAGATACAAATACAATTCAGTATGATTTGATAAGAATTCTTACAAGTAACGACACATCAATTTTTGCTGTTGGTGATGATGATCAATCTATATATGGTTGGAGAGGAGCAAAGGTTGAAAATATAGAAAAATTACAGAAGGACTATAACGGAATAAAAATATTTAAACTTGAACAAAATTATAGGTCGACAGGGAATATTCTTAATGCAGCAAATAGCGTTATATTAAATAACAACTCAAGGATGGGTAAAAATCTTTGGACAGAAGGCAAAAGTGGTGACTTAATTAAAATTTATTCAGCCACTGATGAAATTGATGAAGCAAATTTTGTAGTAGAAAATATCGAATCGCTCATTCAAAATAATTTTAAGAGAGATGAGATATCAATTTTATATAGATCAAATGCTCAGTCTAGGCTTTTTGAGGAAAAATTAATATCAAAAGGAATCCCATACAAAATTTATGGAGGTTTTAGATTTTTTGAAAGAAGTGAGATTAAAGACGTAATTGCATATATGAGATTAGCAGTTAATCATAATGATGATAATTCATTCGAAAGGATTATTAATACGCCGGTAAGAGGTATTGGCGAAAAAACAAAAGCAACTTTAAGAGATTTTTCTAAAAAAGAAAAAATTTCTCTATTTGAAGCAATTCCAGTTGCTTTAAAGAATGAAAATATATTTACGAAAAAGGCATTAGAATCTTTAAATGATTTTTTTAAGTTAATTAACTTAATTAAAGATATTCTTTCTAAAGAAGATTTACCATTTCAAATAAATGAAATTATTAAACAAACAAAAATTAAGTCTACATATGAAAAAAGTAAAACAGAGCAATCTAGATCAAAATTAGAGAATCTAGACGAACTAATTTCTGCAGCTCATGAATTTTTGAATGTCGATTTAGACGATAATGAGACTGTATTAGATGCATTTTTAACTCATACTTCTCTTGAATCTGGCGAAGGCCAAGGAGATGAATGGGATGAATGTGTTCAACTTATGACATTGCATTCATCGAAAGGTTTAGAGTTCCCAATAGTTTTTCTAGTCGGCTTAGAGGAAAATTTATTTCCTAGTCGAATTTCAATTGAAGAAGATAATCTAGAAGAGGAAAGAAGGCTATGCTATGTTGGTATTACTAGAGCGAGAAAAAACTTATATATTTCTTATGCTCAATTAAGAAGACAGTATGGAACTGAAAATTTTTGTATGCCTTCAAGATTCTTAAGAGAAATACCACAAGAAATTGTTGAAGAAATAGGTTTTAATCCAAGAAAATTTTTTGATAGAGGCAATCTTTCTAATTTAAATAATATTTTTGAGGGAGAATCAGTTATTGGGAAAAGAGTTAAACATAAAAAATTTGGAGAGGGGGTAGTTATCTCCTCCGAAGGCTTTGAATCAAACACAAGAGTTGAAGTTTCATTCGACAAAGTAGGAAAAAAATGGTTAATTTTAGCGATTGCTAATCTTGAATTTATGTAATAATAAGAATTATGAAGAGAAGAGATTTCTTTAAAAATATATCAAGTGTTGCTCTATTGGGAGCAATTCCCTCCATATCAAAATCACAAAAATTAAAACCTGAATATAATTGGAAAATGGTAACAACTTGGCCAAAGAACTTTCCGGGGCTTGGAACTGGAGCACAATATTTGGCAGACACAATTCAAAAATTATCTGGAGGAAGAATTAAAGTCTCTATATATGGGGCAGGGGAATTAGTTCCTGCATTTGAAATTTTTGATGCTGTTTCTCAAGGTGTTGCTGAATTAGGTCATGGTTCAGCATATTATTGGAAAGGAAAGAATGATACGTTTCAGTTTTTTTCTACTGTCCCATTTGGCATGACAGCAAATGAAATGAATTCTTGGTTATATAAGGGCGGAGGATTAAAACTTTGGGAAGAAGCATATGATAGTTTTAATTTATTACCTATGGCGGCAGGGAATACTGGTATTCAGATGGGAGGTTGGTTTAATAAAGAAATTAATTTTTTAAGTGATCTAAAGGGACTAAAAATGAGGATTCCTGGTCTTGGTGGTGAAGTTTTAAGAAGAGCGGGAGGCACACCTGTAAATCTGCCAGGTGGTGAATTATTTACTGCTTTAAAAACTGGAACAATTGATGCAACAGAATGGGTAAGTCCGTATAACGATCTTGCATTTGGATTACATAAAGCTGCAAAATATTATTATTATCCTGGTTGGCATGAACCAGGCACAACTTTAGAGTGTTTTATAAATAAAAAAGTTTTTTCACAATTGCCAAGTGATTTGCAACATATAGTTAAAGGGGCAGCAAAAATTGCTAATATAGATATGTTATGTGATTTTATTTCAAAAAATAATGATGCTTTAGAAATTCTTAAAAATAAACATAAAGTTGATATTAGGCCATATCCAGAAGAAGTATTAAATGAGCTTTATGAGATATCTAAGAATGTTGTTAAAGAATTATCTGTAAAAAGTGATTTTGCAAAAGAAGTTTATGACTCATATAGCTCTTTTAAAGATAAGACAAAAAATTGGAATGATATATCTATAAAGCCTTACTTAAATTTTTAAAAATAGAAGTCTGTACCAAAAGCAATTAATGAGATAATATATAATAATTAAAAATTATAAAAATTTGTTATTCGGGGAAAAAAATGCAAGAATTACTTACAAATCAATGGTTTAGTTACACTACTCTTTTTTTAAATGCTATTGTAGCTGGTCAGATAATATGGTTTGCTATAAAATTTGATAAGTCTAAACTCGTTCAATATGCCTTATTTACATTAGGGGTTTGTTATGCAGTTTCAATTGGTGGTTTATATAAAGCGCCTGCCTTTATTTTAAAGCCAGAGGTTGTTACATTTTGGTTATTTATAAATGGATTATTTGGAGTTTATGTTGCTTTTGCATTTATTAGAAATTTAACCATACCAAATTTAGCATTATATTTAAGTATGATTTTTGCCTTAATTGGCTCATATACTGTTTTTACAGGAATTCTAGAATTTGGAATGAGATATATGCCTGCAATTTTGTTTTTTACAATATGTATATACTCAGGGATTGGTTTAGTAATATTTGGATTTAAAGTTGCGAAAGAACAAAGACTACAAAAAAGAGTTGCATATATTGCATCTGGTTTGGTATTTACGTTAGTTTGTTTAAATGCCTTTGGCACATATCAGCTTATAAGAGACACAGCCTATACAGATGTGTCTGAAGGTTGGGAAGGTGGAATTACTGAGCAACAAGATGAATTAAGTAATTAATATTTTATTTTAACCAAACACCTTTTCCGGCAACCAAGTTGTTACTTCAGGGAAAATTACAATTAAGATTATTGTAATTATTTGAATTTGTATAAACGGAATTACCCCTTGGTAAACCTCAGTAGTTTTAATATTTTCCGGCATTACACTTCTTAAATAAAATATTGCAAAGCCAAAAGGAGGTGTTAAGAAAGATGTTTGTAAATTTATAGCAATTAAAATTCCTAACCATATTGGATCAATCCCCATAGATAAGAGTATTGGCGCAACAACAGGAATTACTACATAAGTAATTTCAATAAAATCCAAAATAAATCCTAAAATAAATATAGTCAACATCACTATAAATAATTTTGTATAAATTTCTCCTGGTAAAGATGATAAAGCATTGTTGATATAGATATCGCCTTCTAGCCCCCTAAAAACAAGAGAAAAAATTGTAGCACCAATGAGCAAAATAAATATCATACTATTTATTTTAGAGGCTTGGATTAATACATCTTTCAAAATTTTAAGGTTAAATTGTTTATTGATAATTGCTAAAAAGATTGATCCAAGTGCGCCTAAGGATGAAGCTTCAGTAGGTGTTGCTATTCCCATAATGATTGAACCAAGAACTGTTAAGATTAAAAATAAAGGTGCAAATAAAGAATAAATGGTGTCTTTAAAATTTAATTTATTTTTTATTTTAATGTCTGGTATTAAATCATTTTTAAAGTTTGCAATAAAAACTATATAAAATATATAAAAGATAACCAAAATAAGTCCTGGAAAAATAGCACCTGCAAATAAATCGCCTACCGAAACACTTTCTTGCGAAAAAATTCCAAGCATATTTTGTGCTTCTTGGTACGAAGAAGAAATTACATCACCAAGTAAAATTAATACGATTGATGGGGGTATAATTTGCCCTAAAGTTCCTGATGCTAAAATCGTTCCGGTTGCTACTCTTGCATCGTATTTTTTTTTTAGCATAGTTGGTAATGACAAGAGACCCATTGTAACTACTGTTGCTCCTACAATTCCTGTACTTGCAGCAAGCAATGCCC
>JAYOZO010000023.1:617-10228 GCA_038154165.1 Thiothrix sp. | reverse complement strand
TAATTACAGATACTCCTAAACCACCTCGTATAGAGCTAAGTAAATTTGACATTGATTCTAAGAGATTTTCTGCAATTTTTGATTTTTCAAGCATAATACCCATAAAAATAAATATGGGAATAGCAACCAAAGTTTCGTTTGTAATAATTCCAAATATTCTGCTAGGTAGGGCATACAATATTGATAAATCAAAGTTATTTGTCAAGCTGCATACTAAAGCAAATAATATTGAAACCCCAGATAAAGTAAAAGCAACAGGATATCCAAGCATTAGTGTAAAAATAACTAAAATAAATAAAGATATAGCCAGCATTTAATTATTACCTTCAAAGTTTTTAATTAATTCCGAGAAACCTTGTAACAAAAGAGAAAATGGCAATAAAATTATATAAGATTTCAAAATATATATTATTGATAAACCGCCAGCTTCTTTTGAAGATTCGAAAAGTAAAATTGAAGATAAAACATAATTATAGCTTGTAAAAAAAATTAAAATACATGTTGGAATTAAAAACAATAACGTTCCATAAAAATTTACTTTGTTCTTTTTATTTTTTGAAAACTTACTATAAAAAATATCAATTCTAACATGCACGTTATTTTTTAGCGTATAGGCAGCTCCTAGCACAAAAATTAATGCGTGAAGATATATAATGATTTCTTGTATAGCAATACTACCAAAATCTAGTATGTATCTCATAAATGCAACAAAAAATGTTATTAAAATCAATGGTATAATTAAATAAGATGTGATAATTCCTATTGTCTCATTAGAAGAATCAATTATGTGTGATAATTTATTCATTTATATTTAAAGTATAATTATTATTAATTCTATCAAGAAGTATGCTCTTGAACTCATCAGGATCTAGTTGATGAGTAATTTCACCAGATATTGGAAAAAATTTATCGTGCAACCTTGATAACCAAAATCTCAGGGCAGCATGCCTTAAAGCTTTTTGCCATAATTTTTTTTCAATATCTTCTATTGGCCTAATTTTTGCGTATGAATTTATAAGAGCATTTTGCATCTCTATATTAATTTTTTTCTCGTGAGTAATACACCAATCGTTTGCAATAATGGCTAAATCATAAAGAAAATACCCATTGCAGGCGTAATAAAAATCGATAACGCCGGTTAATTTGTTATTTAAAAACATAGCGTTATCTCTAAAAAGATCAGAATGAATTACTCCTCTTGGTAAATTCTGATTGCAACATTCTTTTTGATTTAAAATTTCTTTATCGATTAGTTTAATGTCATTTTGGTCCAAAAATTGCCCAACTTTTTTTGCAGTTTCTTCAAACCAATTTCCATCTCTTAATCCAGGATCAAATTTTTCAAAATTTTTTGAGCATATGTGAATTTTCCCAATAGTTTCACCTATTTCTTCACACATTTTTTTTGTTGGGACTTTTTTGCTAATAGTATTTCCGGGTAAAAGTGTAAAAATTGATAATGGTTTATTTTGAATTGAAAGCACAGTTTTTTTATTTTTTGTTTTTATTGGTGATGGGCAAGGTATATGGTTTTTTGAAAGCAATGACATTAAACTAATAGCGTAATCAAGATTTAAATTTGGTTCTTCAAAGATTGTTAAAATATATTTACTATTTGATGTCTTAAGATAAAAGTTTGAATTTGTAATGCCTTCATTTATACCTTCAATACTGACAAATTCACCTATATCATAATGATTAAGTAATTCTTCTAGTTCTTCTTTTGTAAGTCGTGTATAAACAGACATATAGATTATTAAAAATTATTTTTGATGTGATTATAACAACATAGAGCCCATGAATGTAAAACAAAAAGAAGATTTTTTAATATTAATTGATGGTACAGCCTATTTATATAGGGCTTATCACGCATTACCGCCTTTAACAAATAAAAAAGGTGAAAATACTGGAGCAATACACGGGTTTTTAAAAGCTTTAAACAAAATAAGGCAAGATTATAATCCTAAATATATAGGTTTAATATTTGACGCTAAAGGTAAAAATTTCCGACATAAGATTTATAAAGAATACAAAGCTAATAGGTCGGCAATGCCGAGAGAACTTGTAGAGCAAATACCCAAATTATATCAAATCCTTATACTATTAGGATTTCCACCAATAATAATTGAAAATGTAGAAGCTGACGATGTAATAGGAACTTTATCAGAAAAGTTTAAAGATCGTCATAAAATTAAAATATTTTCTGGCGATAAAGATTTTGCCCAATTAGTTGACGAGCAAGTAAATATAATAAACCCTATTACACTCGACATTGTTGACAAAAAGGCAGTAAAGAAGAAATTTGATATAAACCCTTCAAATATAATTGATTATTTGGCACTTGTTGGTGATAAATCAGACAATATACCTGGTGTTCCTGGTGTTGGTAACAAAACTGCATCTAGATTAATCAATCAATTTGGAAATGTTGAAGAAATAATAAGTAAAAGAGATTTAATTCAAGGAAAGATTGGAGATTCTATAAAAGAAAATATTGATCAACTAAGATTATCAAAGATTTTAGCTACGATAAAAAAGGATCTAGACCTTTCAATAACTTTAGATGATTTAGTTAAAAAACAAACAAAAAATAAAGAATTAGTTTTAATTTATGAAAAACTTGAACTTAATTCTCTTCTTAAAGATGAAGAAAGCATAAGTGATAATAAAAAGATTCCCGAACAAGAAAAAAAAAATATAGCATTAAATAATTTTAATATTATAACTGATAAAAAAATATTTTTGAATTTATGTAGTGATATTAAAAAGAAAAAATTTATTTCTTTTGATTTAGAAACTACTAGCCTCGATTATATTGAAGCTGAAATAGTTGGTATTTCTATAGCTTTAGATTTGGAAAAAATTTTTTATATACCTTTATTACATGAAGATACAAAAAAATATAAGCAATTAAATAAAAAGTTCGTACTAGATTCTTTAAAAAATATTATTGAGTCAGATAAGATAAAAAAAGTCGGTCACAATTTAAAGTATGATCGAAATGTTCTACTAAATTATAGTATGAATTTAAATGGCATTGAGCACGACTCAATGCTTTTATCATACGTTTATGATCCTACGGCAATAAGGCACGGATTAGATAATGTGTCTGAAAAGTACCTAAATCATAAAACTATTCATTATGAGGATATTGCTGGCAAAGGAGCTAAGCAAATATCTTTTACTCAAATCGATATAGATAAAGCTGCTGAGTATGCTTGTGAAGATGCATTGGTTAGTTATCAGTTGTATAATTTTTTATGGGATAGAATTTCAAAAGATGAAAAACTTGTCAGTATATATAGAGATATAGAAATTCCACTATTGCCAATCTTGTCAAAAATTGAAAGGAACGGTGTTTTAATAGATTCAAAACAACTCAATAAATTGAGCAAAGAGCTTGAAAGTATTTTGAATGGAATACAGAAAAAATGTTTTAATATCACTAAAAAAAAATTTAATATGAATTCACCTAAGCAGTTACAAGAAATTTTATATGATGATTTGAAAATACCTGTTCTAAAAAAAACTCCCACAGGTAAGCCATCCACAGACGAGGATACTCTTCAGTATTTAGCTGCAGATCATAAAATTCCTGAGTTAATTTTAGAATTTAGATCATTAAATAAATTGAAAACTGGATATACAGATAAATTACCTATGCAAATATCAAAGAAAACTGGAAGAGTCCATACTTCTTATCAGCAAGCGATAACTGCAACTGGAAGACTTTCTTCTACTGAGCCGAATTTACAAAATATTCCAATAAAAAGTGCTCAAGGCAAAAAAATAAGAAAAGCATTTGTTGCAGAAAAAGGAAAAAAAATTGTTGCTGCTGATTATTCTCAAATAGAATTGAGAATAATGGCTCATTTATCAAACGATAAAAATCTTTTAAAAGCTTTTAAAAACAATATTGATATACACTCATTTACTGCTTCAGAGATTTTTAATATTAAAATTGAAGATGTATCTAACGAAGATAGGAGAGCAGCAAAAGCAATAAATTTTGGATTAATTTATGGCATGTCATCTTTTGGCCTATCAAAACAACTTGGTATTTCAATATCTGGTGCAAAAGAGTATATGGATATTTATTTTAATAGATATCCTGGAATTAAATCTTACATGGATAAGACTAAAGAATTTGCAAAAGAATACGGATATGTTGAAACAATATATGGGAGGAAATTATATTTGTCGGAAATTAATTCAAAACAAGCCCAAATAAGAAACTATGCTGAAAGAACCGCTATCAATGCTCCTGTTCAAGGAAGTGCTGCAGATATAATAAAAATTGCAATGATTGATATTAATAAATGGCTGGAAAAAAATAATTCAAGCACAAAAATTATTATGCAGGTTCATGATGAGCTTGTTTTTGAGATTTCAGAAAATGATCTTGATCAAGAGGTCCCAGAAATTATTAAAATTATGCAAGGATGCGTGAGTTTAAATTTACCATTGAAGGTAAATTATGGGATTGATAGCAACTGGGGTGATGCGCACTAATTCTCGCTAAAATTTTCAAAAATTTTTAAAATTAAATTTACCCCTTCACCAGTTTTGGCTGAAAAAGTGTTAACACTTAAAATATTTGGAAATTCCTTAATACAGTCTTTAGCTTTATTTTTCTTCTGGGTTTTTTCGCTATTGCTTACTTTATCCGATTTTGTCATAACTATGTTTACATTTATATTATGACTTAAGCATAAATTTATCATTGATTTATCTAATTCTTCGATACCCCTTCTTATATCAACAGCGATAAACATGCAAATAATTTTCTTTCTTGTAGATAAATATGCATTAATCATATCTTCCCAAGTGATAATTATTTTTTTTGGGGTACTCGCGTAGCCATAGCCTGGAATATCTACAAAACTAATATTATTATTAATTAAAAAGAAGTTAATTAGTTGCGTCCTTCCAGGTTTTTTGCTCGTAATAGCAAGGTTTTTTCTATTACATATTTTGTTTAGTAGACTTGATTTCCCTGCATTTGATTTCCCAGCAAAAAAGTATTCTGGGTAAATATCATTTGGAAAATGTGATGGCTTCGTCGCACTTTTAACAAAACAAGATTTTTTAATATTAAAGGCCATTTTTCTCATTTTAGATATATTGGTTTCTTCTAAAATAGTATACAATGTTTAAAAAAGGAATTACGAAATAATTAGAGGAGTTTAAATGCAGCGAATGAAATTTGGCAAAATTATATATTTATGCCTCTTGTCCTTGCTTTTCTCAAATTATATCTTAGCAGATGAGACTTCAATAAAGGCAGGAGAGAGTAAAGCTTTAGTATGTACTTCTTGTCATGGGGTAGAGAAAAGTAATAATCCTGAATGGCCAAATTTGTCACAACAAAGCAAGAAATACTTTATAGAGCAATTACATCTATTTCGAGACGGAATAAGAAAAAATGCGTTAATGGGTCCTCAAGCAGCAGGCCTATCTGATCAAGATATTACAGATTTGTCAAATTATTATAATAGTATTGGGGCAGCTAAAGGCAAAGTAAGTGCAAGTAATGAGATTATAAATCTTGGTCAAGAAATCTATCGTGCAGGTATTGAGGACAGAGAAATTCCAGCTTGTATTTCTTGTCATGGCCCACAAGGTTTAGGCATAGATAGAACCGGATACCCTAAAATATCTGGACAGCATGCAGTATATCTTGCACGTAGATTAGAATTTTATAAAGAAGATTATGATAACAGGAAATCTTATGGAAAAAATTTCACTATCATGAGTGAAATTTCTTTTAAGCTATCAAATAAAGAAATAAAAGCTTTAGCAGAGTATTTACAAGGTTTATATTAATTTTATGATTAAAAAATTATTATTTCTTTTAATTTTATTTTCCTCAATTTCATATTCAGCAGATAATTTTGAAGAAGGAGTAGATTATGAGTTAATGCATAAATATCCTTCAGACTTTCAACAAGAAAAAAGTAATAAGATAAACGTAATAGAGGCTTTTTGGTACGGCTGTCCTCACTGTTATGTTATTGAAGACTATTTTGATAAATGGAAAACAAAAGAAGATCAAGATATAAGCTTTCAAAAAATGCCAGTCGTATTCAACAAAACTTGGCTACTTCACGCCAAGGTATTTTATACAATTTTTCAGTTAAAAAATTCAAATGAATTGCATAAGAATTTTTTCTATGCATATCATGAGCAACAAAGAAAATTTTCATCAGTTGATTCGATTTTAAAATTTTTTGATAGTCAAGAAGTTGATATAAAAAAAGTCGAAGAAATATTAAATTCAGATTATGTATCTGATCAAGTGAAAGAAGCTAATTATAAACTTGAGTCATATGGAATTGATAGTGTCCCTGCAATTATAATAAATGATAAGTATAAAATTTCTGGTAGAATGGCAAAAACATATAAAAGAATGCTAGAAATTACCGATTATATTATTGGTATAGAAAGAGCATATAGGAAAAATAAATGATTCGCGCCTATAGCTCAATAGGATAGAGCGTCAGCCTCCGGAGCTGAAGATATAGGTTCAACCCCTATTAGGCGCTCTCTCAATTATTATATTTTATAGAATATATAAGGAATTAGAAAGATGAATGATAAACAATTTACAACATTTTTTTTAGGTGTTATGGGAATATTATTAGTTATATTTTTTACAATATTTTTTATAGCGCAGATTGTTGCTCCTGAAACAAAAAAAACTGATTCTTTTACTACAAATGCCGTTATTAGCAGAATTGAACCGGTTGGTAAATTAAACTATTCCGATACTGAAATTTTAGAAGTTCATTCAAAAAGTGAATTAGTTAAAACTGATCTTTATAGTACTGGCGAAGAAGTATATAATGCAGTATGTCAGAGCTGTCACGCACAAGGCGTTATGAACTCTCCAAAATATGCCGACAAAGCTGCTTGGCAAAAAAGATTAAGTAAAGGAAAAGATAAACTTTATTACAACGCTATAAATGGTATTGGTGCTATGCCTGCTAAAGGGGGTAGGCCTGATTTAGATGATAAGTACATTGAAATGAGCGTAGATTATATTATACAGTCAGTTGAGTAATTAATTATTACTCTCTAATTCAGAAATTTTTTTTTCAAGTTCTTTGATTCTGTTTTCACATTTTCTAAGAATCGCTGCTTGTACGTCGTACTCTTCTCTTGATACTAAATCAAGTTTTTGAAGAATCCCTTCTGCACCTGATTTTAATGTTTTATGCATTTCTTCTTTAGTTGTTTTAAAAGAATTCGGCATTATTGCTTTAATTTTATTCGCAATATCATCTACATTTTTTGGGTCAAACTTAAACATTTTATATTCCTATAAACTAAACAAGATTAAATAATATTAACGCAACTTTAGTAATATTTAAACTTATCATTTTTCTATTATACCTATTCAAAATTTCAAGGTTTAGCAAATTATTGGCACGAAGATTGCATAGTTATTAATGTTATATAAAAAATTAATAAAAGGAGATCAAAATGTTTAAGAAAATAAGAAATTTTTTCATTGGTGTATTAGCTATCTTTGCAACTTCGCTACAAGCTAATGCTAATGAAATATCATATAGCGCAAATATGGGTTTTATGTCTGACTATATGTATAGAGGTATTCATCAAGCAGGAAGCTCGGCTATGGGTGGTTTTGATATAGAATATGGTAATTTTTACGTTGGAACTTGGTTTGCTGATTTACAAGAAGGTGGATGGAATACCAATACACATAGAGGTTTTGAATATGATGTCTATGCAGGATTTGGTTTTGATATAACAGATTCTATTTCAGCATCTATTGGATATACAATTTATAGATATACAGATAAAGGCGTTAATGCTTTTGATGACGATTATGATGAAGTTAATATTGGACTAGGTCTATCTGCAACGGAAAATCTTTCTTTTGCGATTGATTATGCGATCGGTGAAAATACAGCCACAAATCAAACTGAAACTGATTATGACGTTTTAACAGTTTCGGCAGATTACATGGGAATCTATGTGTTGTTTGGAACTTGGGGCGTGACAGAAGATGATGCTTCTAAGAGTGAAGTTGACGCAGATTGGATGGAGTTCGGCTATTCAAGAACAGTTGGTGATTTTGATTTGTCAGCAGCATTTGTACTTTCTGAAAAAGAATTAGCTACAGCTTCTGATACACAAGAAGATGGTGACTTTTCTAGATTTATATTCTCCTTGAGCACTTCATTCTAAAAAAAATGAAATATAAGATTTATTCTTAAGACTCCTTACTTAAGACTCCTCGAGAAGCCGCTGGGCTGATCTTTACGGGAAGGTTCTAAATCTTCCCTTTTTTTTTGGGAACGGTATACTAATTGCTAGGTGCACTAAAAATGCATTCAATTTAAACCCTTATTATTTAAAGAGCCCTGGATTTTTATGATTACTTTGTATGATGTTAAAAAAATTATTCAGATAATATAAATTTTGGCACGTTTAATGCATATATATATGTGCTTACAGTAATTTTTGGAGTAAAAAAATGAAATTAATAATAGCAATAGTAAAACCATTTAAATTAGATGATGTTAGAAATGCACTCTCTGAAATCGGTGTGCAAGGTATAACAGTTACTGAGGTAAAAGGTTTTGGAAGACAAAAGGGGCATACTGAACTTTATAGAGGAGCTGAGTATGTTGTTGATTTCTTGCCTAAAGTAAAAGTAGAAGTTGCTGTTTCGGATGATATGTCTGATAAAGCAGTTGAAGCTATTACTCAATCAGCTAACACAGGAAAGATTGGGGACGGTAAGATTTTTATAATGAATCTGGAGTCAGCAATACGTATTCGTACAGGTGAAACAGGTTCTGAGGCATTATAACACTTAAAGAGTTAACAAAAGAGAGGGTTTAAATTATGGAAGGACAAGTAATAGAATTAGCATATGCACTGGATACATTATACTTCTTAGTAATGGGTGCATTTGTAATGTGGATGGCTGCAGGTTTTTCTATGCTTGAAGCTGGTTTAGTGCGTTCAAAAAGCACTGTTGAAATATTAACAAAGAACATATCCTTATATTCGATAGCATCTATAATGTATATGCTAGTTGGGTATAATCTTATGTATCCAGCTGAAGGTAATGGCATAATACCAGTAGTCAAATTCTTTTTAGGAAGTGGAGATAATGCTGCCGCAGATGTTATTGCGAGCGGTGGTAAAGTTTACTATTCTGGTTTATCAGATTTTTTCTTTCAAGTTGTATTTGTTGCTACAGCAATGTCAATTGTTTCTGGTGCAGTAGCTGAAAGGATGAAACTTTCTTCATTTTTATTATTCAGCATAGTAATGACAGGACTAATATATCCAATTCAAGGATATTGGAAATGGGGCGGAGGATTTTTAGATGCTGCTGGTTTTTCTGATTTTGCTGGATCTGGGGTAGTGCACTTATGTGGTGCAGCTGCAGCTCTTGCTGGAGTATTGTTACTTGGAGCAAGAAAAGGAAAATATGAGAATGGAAAAATAAATGCTATTCCTGGAGCAAATATGCCATTAGCAACATTAGGTACATTTATATTATGGTTAGGCTGGTTTGGATTTAATGGTGGATCAGAGTTAATGGTCTCAAATGTAGGTGAAGCAAACGC
>JAYOZO010000023.1:0-607 GCA_038154165.1 Thiothrix sp. | reverse complement strand
CGTTAGTATTCGTTAACACAAACGCTGCAGCTGCAGGTGGCGTTATTGCAGCTCTAATTTTTTCAAAAATACTTTTTGGAAAATATGATTTATCAATGTCTCTAAATGGGGCGATTGGTGGATTAGTATCGATAACTGCTGAGCCATTAGCACCTACACCTGAATTAGCTGCAATTATTGGTGCAATAGGTGGAATATTGGTTGTTTTATCAATTATTATTTTAGATAAATCAAAAATTGATGATCCTGTTGGAGCTATTTCAGCTCACGGAACCTGTGGTATTTGGGGTTTAATTGCTGTTGCACTGTCAAATGCTGATGCAACATTAGGTGTACAACTATATGGTGCAGCTGTAATTTTTATTTGGACATTTGTAATGGCGTTGATTTTCTGGGCTATTCTTAAATTAGTAATTGGTATTAGAATTTCTGAAGATTCAGAAATAATTGGTGCTGATGTTGCAGAATGCGGTATGGAAGCATATCCAGAGTTCAAAAAATAAATTTATAAATAATGTCTTTAAAATAGCGTGCATATATTATATATGCACGTTTTTTTTATAATGTCTTTGAAAATTCAATCATTTTATTAGTTGATATATATGCC
>JAYOZO010000022.1:13592-15960 GCA_038154165.1 Thiothrix sp. | reverse complement strand
CGAATACTCTCGTCATCTCGTACATTAGCAGTCCTATTCTGCGGATGATTCTTTAGATCATATGCTCCATCATAATCTGTAGGGCATACAAGCATACCATAACTATTCATCTTCAATACCCTATGAGGGTACTGAAAACCACAAGTGTCACATATTGCTAATGCTCGCTTGTTGCTTGCCATAATTATACTTTATTTAATCGTGGTAGAAAATAGGCACTTGCTCTTTCTCTATCTTCGTCCATTGCTCTTGAAAGTCTTTCTTCGTATTCCATCTTTAAAAACTGAATACGTGAACCATCTACACCGGGTCGCTTCATTGACATAAAGTATGATAGACCTGCTGTAAGACAGGGAAGAAAACGTCTCGATACATCAGCAATTTGTACAGCAGATTTATAAGAAATACTATTTTGCAATAATAACTGCAAAAAATTTGTTATTATATCTTCAGAAATAGTTTCTTTTGTTTTTTCAATCCCGGGGATTATGAAAACAAATTCGCCTTTGATCTTTTCTTGATTATTTTTATATAAATCTATCCAATTATCAATCGAGTCAGAACCAATGTCTTCGTATATCTTTGTAATTTCACGCGTAATTACAATCTCTTTTCCATTATAAATATTTTTTAAATCTTCTATAGTTTTAACTACTCTTTTTGGTGACTCAAAAAAAACTAGTGAATAATTTTTATTAATATTTTTTTTTAAAATTTCATTTTTTTGTATTTGCTTCTTTGGTAAAAAACCAATAAATTTAAAGTCCTTAGAAGCAAAGCCGCTCACACTTAAAGCTGATATTACGGAAGATGCGCCAGGAATAGGTGAAACCTTAATATTTTTTTTATGGGCCTTAGATACAATTATATCTCCAGGATCAGATATTCCTGGAGTTCCTGCATCAGAAATTAATGCAATATTTTTTCCTTTAATAATCAAATCTAATATATGCTCGCATTTTTCTAGCTCGTTAAATTTATGATAACTGATTACTTTTGTATTGATTCCAAAATTAGTTAGGATTTTTTTACTATGTCTTGTATCTTCAGCTGCAATTAAATCAACCTTTGATAATATATCTATTGCCCTATATGAGATATCATTAATATTACCAATTGGTGTCGCAACAACATATAATGTACCAAATATATTTTTTTTTAATTTAATATTATGCAAAATTTTGAACCGCTTTTAAGAAATAAATTATTATATTGTTTTTTAATCATTTTTTTGAGCATTTTGCTTTATAGCTGCAGTGCTAACTTTGAAACAATTATAACAGATAAAGATTATGTTGAGGAAAATTACCCTAAAAGTAACGATATTGAGGCGCAAATAAATATTGATGAGCTTCTTATACAAAAAGAGCCTATAGAGATAATGAGTATAAAAGTTATAAATAAAATAGGTATTTTACTTCCAATGACTGGTAAATTTTCCAAAATTGGTAAAACTATTTTAGAAGGCATAGAAAATGAAATAGAAAACAGTATTTCTATTAATAAACCAGAACTATTTATTTATGATACGGGTGGAGATTTTTCTATTAAAGATACTTATAATGAAATAATATCTGAAAATATAGACTTCATAATTGGACCGCTTCAAAAAAAACAAATAACTAAAATTTTAAATTATGGAAAAAAATCTATTCCAATTTTAACCTTGAACTATTCAAGTGATCTAGATAAATCATATAAATACTTATATCAATTTGGTTTACTTCCAGAAGATGAAGCAATATGCATTGCTGAAAAAGCTATAATTGATGGAAGCAAGAATGCTTCAATACTTTTCCCAAAAAATGAATGGGGGCAAAGAATTTCTAATTCTTTTTCTAAGAGGTTTGTTGAGCTGGGAGGAAATATAATTGACAAAATTAGCTATGAAGAAGGAAGTGAGAAATTTAATAATTTAGTATTAGATTTATTAAAAATAAAAGAAAGTATAAAAAGAAAAAATAATATTCAAAGTATTTTAAATATCAAGCTTGAATATAAGCCATATATTGCCAATGATCTTGATACAATTTTCTCTGTTGGAAATTCAGAAGATATGAGAAGAATTAAACCACAATTTAATTTTAACTTTGCTGAAAGCATACCATTCTATTCTACGTCGCATATATTTAATGGGGTTTTAGATAAAAAAACAAATGAAGATTTAAATGATATAAAGTTTTGCGATATACCATGGCTTTATAATAACAAAGACAAAGAGTTAAAAAGTAATCTTGCAGATAATATTTCAAAAAAAAGTTTGTTAAGGTTTATTGCGCTTGGTATGGATTCAATTAAGATTTTATATAATATTGATAATTTAAAAACTCAACCAGATAAATATTTATTGGGAAATACCGGCTTTCTT
>JAYOZO010000022.1:5472-13582 GCA_038154165.1 Thiothrix sp. | reverse complement strand
CAATTTAAGAATGGTATTGCTATAGAAATTCCTTTTTAAAAAATGATAAATTCAAAACATATCAAATATTTTAAAAAATTATTACCAGAAGATTTTGTTTTTTCAGAGTCTGGTGATTGTTGGGCATATGGCTATGATAATAGTAAAATGCACGTTATGCCTAATTGTGTTTTATTCGCTGATAACAAAGAACAAATAAAAAATATTGTATCTTATTGTTACAAAAATAATTTACCAATAACGGCAAGAGGTAGAGGCACTGGAAACACAGGTGGGTCAGTTCCAACTGACAATTCTATTGTATTATCCCTTGAAAAAATGAATAAAATTATAGAAATCAATACAAAGAATAGGCTTTCTGTAGTACAGCCAGGTGTTATAAATAAAGATCTACAAACAGAACTGCAAAAAGAAAATTTTTTTTGGGGCCCTGATCCTTCTAGCCAGGAATATTCTACTATTGGAGGTAATATTGCAAATAATAGCGCCGGACCAAGAGCAATTAAGTATGGCACTCCCAGAGATAATATTTTAGGATTAGAATTTATTTCTGGAACAGGGGAAATATACAAAACTGGTGTGAGAACTACAAAGGGAGTTGTTGGATTAGATTTAACAAGATTATTAACAGGGTCTGAAGGTATTCTAGGAATTATAACTGAAGCAACTCTTAAAATAACACCATTAAATAATTCTATTAGAACTATTGAAATAACATTTAATAACATTACTGATGCTTCAGAAACAATTATAAACCTTATGACGCAGCCCGACGTACCATATAAACTAGAGTTTATAGATAGTGAAGCAATAATGCTTATTAATAAAATCAAAAAAAATCACTATTCGGATAAATCAAATTGTGCTGTTCTTTTAGAGATAGATGGAGATGACGATTATATAGAATTTGCTCTGCAAAAAATTATTAAAGTAATAAAAAATAATAAATATAACAGTATCATAGTAGCTAATAACAAAAAAGAAATAGAAAATCTATGGTCTGCAAGAAAATCTTTATCTCCAGCATTAAGAGAAATAGGAAAATATAAAATTAATGAAGATATTTCTGTTCCCATTTCTAATTTAGCTAAGCTTTTACAAGGTCTAGAAAATATATCAAAAAAATATGCCATAAAAATGGTTAATTTTGGTCATGCTGGAAATGGCAATATACATGTAAACTTACTTTTTGATACTATCAAAGAAAAAGAATCAGATAAAACTAAAGAGTGCCTAAACGATATATTTGATTTGGCATTAAGTCTCGATGGAACTATAAGTGGAGAACATGGAATTGGAATAATAAAAAAACAATATTTGATAAAAGAAATTGATAATAATACTCTTGATTTAATGAAAAATATAAAAAAACAATTTGATCCTAAAAATATATTAAACCCTAATAAATCTATTTAAAAATTACTTCTAATTTCTTCTTCTTGTTCTGATAGATTTTCTATAAAAGAAGCTCTTTGAAATAAACGATCTGCATACTTTAAAATTGGAGCCGCGCTTTTTGGTAACACTATATCATACTCCGGCAATCTCCATAGTATTGGCGCCATGCTACAATCAATAATACTAAAATCATCACTTAAAAAGTATTTTTTACCCTGTAAAAAATCTAATGATAATAATAAATTATTTTTCAAATTTTCCTTAGCGATAGAAGATTTTTTCTCTCCACTAGATTTTATATCCTCAAGCAAACCATAAAGATCTTTTTCAATATAGTGCAAAACCATTCTGGTCTTTGCTCTCACTACAGGATCAACAGGCATTAATGGTGGATGTGGAAATCTTTCATCCAGATACTCCATAATCACCCTTGACTCATATAAAACCAAATTTCTATCAACAAATGTTGGTGTTGTATTATTTGGATTTAAAGCGATAAGGTCCTCATTATTTTCTCCTTGAATAACATTCTCTACATTGAAAACTAAATCTTTTTCTCCCAAAACAATTCTTACTCTATGAGATTGAGCGCTGCTTGGGTCAGAGTATAAAGTCATAGTATGCATAGTTTTTACCTATTTATTTTTTTAATGAACGTCTTTCCAGAATTCTTTTTTAGTATAATACGCTAATACACCAAAAATTAATATAAATAGAAGAACCCAAAATCCCATTGAATATCTTTTTAATTTTGCAGGTTCTGAAACATAGACTAAAAAATTAGTAATATCATTGGTTATTTGCTGATATTCTTCTTCGCTATTAAAACCTTCAGATATTTTCTCTAATTTTTTTGGCTTATTATTTGAATCTAAAACGAGTTTTTGCTCACCTTGGAGATTTGCAAGAATATGTGGCATAGAAGTATTTGGGAATGCTAAATTATTATAACCGGTAACAGTTGAACTATCTGCGTAAAATGTATTTAATAATGAATAAATATAATCTGAACCTTTTGATCTAGCAGTTAAACTTAAATCAGGTGGTATTGCACCAAACCAATTTTCAGCATCTTTATCACTCATAGATTTAGTCATTGTTTGACCTATTTTTTTATTCGAGAAAACTAAATTCTTAATAAATATTTCTTCTTCAATACCAAGATCCTTGGATAAAGTATTCATTCTCATATATTTTAGAGAGTGACAGCCACTACAATAATTGACAAAATATTTTGCGCCTCTTTGAAGAGAAGCCTTGTTATTAATATTTTCTATAGCTTTATAGTCTAATAATATTTCAGATTTTTGACCAGCTGCCATCCCTTCACCACAAAGAGCTACTAAAAATGTAAAGAAAATTATTTTACTTGTTCGCATTTTATTAACCTGTGACCCTTTCAGGGACATCTTTTTCTTTATTTAAAGAAGTATATAAAGGTGAAAGTGTCATGAATAAAACAAATAAACATATTGACGATAACCCAATTAAAACTGTTATATAATTATCGCTATTTATTCTTATAACGTCATAAGATATTATAAAGAAAAGAATTATTCCAGAAAATAAGTATGAAAAAGTACTATTTCTAACAGTGCTATAAAAATATAATAATGCAAAAAAGATAAAATACATTTCGCTAAATCTTAATGCTAATGCGCTATATAGAGGCGTTGGTGCTTTGACCCCTAAATAACCTAAAATTAAAAAACCAATAACAAAAACAAAAAGATTAATTTTAAATAAAGTACTTCTATATCTAATTGACTTTATTGGATTCTTATCAATCCAAGGCAAAAAGAATAAAATTATAATAGAAAGAGCCATCGCAAGAGCGCCATATGCCGGGTCAGGAATTGCTCTTAATATTGAATAAAATGGCGTGAAATACCAAACTGGAGCTATATGATCAGGTGTAACTAATGGGTTTGCAGGAATAAAATTTGCATGTTCTAAAAAGTAACCACCCATTTCAGGAACATAAAAAATAATTAAAGCAAACAAAAATAAAAACACTCCAATTCCAACAAAATCTTTTACTGTATAATATGGGTGGAATGGTACACCATCTAATGGCACGCCATTTTTATCCTTATTTTTTTTAATTTCAACACCATCAGGATTATTAGATCCCACTGTATGCAATGCTGACAAATGAAGTATCACTAATAGCAAAATTACCATAGGCACTGCTACAATATGAAGGGCAAAAAATCTTGTAAGGGTTGGGTCTGATATTGCATAATCTCCTCTTATCCAAACCCCTAATTCTGGGCCAATGAAAGGTATTGTTGTAAATAAATTAATAATTACTTGTGCTCCCCAATAAGACATTTGCCCCCAAGGAAGCAAATACCCCATAAAAGCTTCGGCCATTAATGCTAAGTAAATAAAAACACCAAATAACCATATTAATTCTCTAGGTTTTTTAAATGACCCATACATCAAAGCCCTAAACATATGAAGATATACAACAATAAAAAAAGCTGAGGCACCAGTAGAATGCATATATCTAATTAGCCATCCAAGATTTACATCGCGCATAATAAATTCTACAGAATCAAATGCAAGCTTGGCATCAGGCTTATAGTGCATTGCTAAAAAGATACCAGTAAAAATTTGTAAGAATAAAATTAGAAAAGCCAACGATCCAAAGAAGTACCAAAAGTTGAAGTTTTTTGGAGCATAATAATTTGTTAAGTGATCTCTAATGAAACTTAAAATTGGAAGTCTTTCGTCTATCCAAGCTATAACACCAGATGATTGATTTTTTTCACTCATTTTTTACCCTATTACTTCTGATTTATTTGCTGGCAATTCTCCAACAATAATCGTATTTTCATCCTCAAATCTATAAGGAGGCACCTTTAAATTTGCACCCGCAGGACTGCCATTCGCTACTTTTCCAGCAAAATCAAATTTTGAACCGTGACAAGCACAAAAGAATCCACCTTTAAAATCTTTTCCTAAACTTGTATCAGTGGTGTCAGGTTTATATGCAGGATTACATCCTAAATGAGTGCAAACCCCCTCTAACACAAGAATCTCTGGCTTCAAAGATCTATACTTATTTTTTGCAAAATCTGGTTGTTGTTCTGAGTTTTCTGAAAGTGGATCTTTATGTTTTGTCTTAATAGTATCAATACTTTCAAGCATATCTTTTGATCTCTTGACAACCCAAATAGGTTTTTTTCTCCATATAAGATCAATTTTCTCGCCTTCTTTTAGACCACTAATATCAACTTTTACTGGCGCACCGGCAGCTTTTGCTTTGTTACTTGGCGCCATAGAGGATAGAAATGGCCAAAGCGTAGCTGCAACACCTGTACCACCCACAAGGGTGAGACTACCAGTTAAAAATTTTCTTCTACTATTATCAGGATTATCGCGTGACATTGGTAAATTTCCCTATTTAACTAAATTTAAATTTTTTCGTATTCTATCATAATGAAAATTTTTTTTGTTGGAAATATTTTTAAATAACTGCATTTTTCAAAGATTGTATAAACAATTCATTTTCATTTTTTGTGCCAATAGTTACTCGCAAACAATTATTAAGACATGGTGTATTGGACATATTCTTAACAAGAATCTTTTGATTAATAAGTTTTTCAAAAACATCATTAGCTGATTGGTTTTCTAGTCTAAATAATACAAAATTCGTTACGCTTTGAAATACTGTTATATTATTAATCTTTAACAGTTCTTCAATTAAGAGTTCCTTATTTTTGATGATTTCATTAGTTTGTTTTAACATATCATTTTCGCTAATATGAAATTCACTAATTTTCTGAGAAAAACTATTGATGTTGAAAGGCAGTCTTAATTTATTAAGTTCTTTTATAATTTCTTTTTTTCCAAATAAATAACCTACTCGTAACCCCGCAAAACCAATCTTTGATAAAGTTTTCATGATTAATAAATTTTCATATTTACTCATCTCGCTTGTATAAGATTTTTTTGAAAAATCTCCATACGCTTCGTCAATTATCACGACTCCATTTGTATTTTTAATAATCAAATCTATATCATTTTCACTCCAAAGATTGCCTGTTGGATTATTTGGGTATGCCAGAAAAATAATAGCAGGATCTATTTTTTTAATGGTATTTAACATTAATTCAATATCTAAAGAAAAATCTTTTTTTAAAGCTACTTCTTTAAATTTTAAACCTGTAACCTGTGCAATTTTTTTATACATACTAAATGATGGATGAGGACACAAAACCGTATTACTAGGTTTTAAGAATGCAAAACAAATTAGCTGTATTAATTCATCAGAACCATTTCCAATTATTACGTCAAAATTATCGTCTAAGTAATTTTTTGATTTTAATAATTTTTTTAAATTCTCACAATTGGCATCTGGATATCTATTTAAATTTACGCTTAATGATTTTTTTTTAAATTCGCAAGAAATATTAAAATCATATGGATTCTCCATTGCGTCTAATTTAATTAGACCAGATGAGTCGAATACTTCATATTCCTCTAATAAATCAATATCATTTCTTAAAAATTTTCTAAAACTATTTTTCATTATTTTCATCCTTCAAAGATCTTAGTATTGCAGATTCTTTGTGTGAAAATAATCCTTCAGCATTAGCAAGAATCGAAGCATGTTTTGCTAAAACTCTTGATGATTCTTTAGAGCATTTTATAATACTAGATCTCTTTTGAAAATCGTAGACTCCTAGAGGTGAAGAAAATTTTGCAGTCCCTATAGTTGGCAAAACATGATTTGACCCTACACAATAATCACCAAAAACTTCAGGGCTATACTCTCCTAAAAATATTGCTCCAGCATTTTTAACTTTCTCAATATATTCTTCACAGTTTTTTATTGATAATTGTAAATGTTCTGGCGCTAGTTCGTTTGATATTTCAATAGCTTCACTGATATCTTTGCTATTAATCATAATTCCAAATTCGTTGAGTGAAGATTCCACAATATCCTTCCTTTTTAATTTTGGTAAAGTTTGAATCATTTTCTCTTCAACTTTTTTTAGTAAATTTTTGTCTGGCGAAATTATTATAGACTGCGCAAAAATATCATGTTCTGCTTGTGCAAATAAGTCTGCTGCCAACCAAGATATATTCGCAGATGAATCTGCTATTACTAAAATTTCGGATGGCCCTGCAAAATTATCAATACCAACCTCTCCATATAGTTCTTTTTTTGCATACGCTACGTACTGATTTCCAGGCCCTACTATTTTATCAACTTTCGGAATAGTCTTCGTTCCAAATGTTAATGCAGCAATTGCTTGAGCACCTCCAATTCTAAAGATTCTGTCAACCCCGCCAATATAAGCTGCTGCTAAAACTAAGTTATTTATGTAACCATTTGGCGCAGGTACAACCATGATAATTTCCCCAACACCTGCAACTTTTGCTGGTATAGAATTCATTAATACACTAGATGGATAAATTGCAGCGCCTCCTGGAACATAGATACCGACTTTATTTAAGGGTGTAATCTTTTCCCCCAGCTTTATTCCATCCTTTATATATTCCCAGGATTCTAATCTTTGCTTGATTGAAAACTCTTGGATTCTTTTATGAGCAAAAACTAAGGCTTCTTTTTCTTCTTTTGAAATTTTATCAATTGATTGAGTAATTTGATTTTTTGAGATCTCAAACTCGCTTGCATCTTTAACTAAATAATTATCTAATTCATTAGAAAATTTAATTAAAGAATCATCTCCATATAATATTCCTTACAGTATTTTGAATTTTAGATGAACTTTCTTTTCTTTGAGTAACATATTTATTTATTAACTCAGAAAAATTTTTATCTTTTGAACAAATTTTTTTAATATTAAGCATTAAGTTTTCTTTTATTTACTGCATCTGATAATTTAAAAATAGCTTTTTCAGTATCTTCCCAACCAATACAAGCATCAGTAACACTTTTACCGTATACTAAATTCTTTTCATTAATATCTTGATTACCCTCTACTAAATTACTCTCTATCATTAAACCTTTTATTCTACTTTCTCCACCGCTTAGTTGTTTGGCAAGATCGTCGACCACTAGTATTTGTTTTTTATGATCTTTTAAGCTATTTGCATGACTACAATCAACTACAATTTGTTGGGGCAAGCCTGCCTTATCTAATCTTGCCGACACCTCATCAATACTTTTTTCATCGTAGTTTACTTTTTTTGTTCCACCCCTTAATATCGTATGACAATAAGAATTTCCACTTGTAGAAAATATTGCTGAATTTCCCTCTTTAGTAACTGATAAAAAATGGTGTGCTCCAGATGCTGATTTAATTGCGTCAAAAACAATTTGCAAATTACCGTCTGTACCATTTTTAAATCCTACTGGGCACGATAAGCCAGAAGCCAGCTCCCTGTGGCATTGGCTTTCAGTTGTTCTTGCGCCAATAGCACCCCAACTTATTATATCTGATATATACTGTGGACTTATTAGATCAAGATACTCTGTTCCAGCTGGAAGATTTAAATCTACAATATCAAGTAATAACTTTCTTCCAATTCTTATTCCGTCATTTACTTTAAAACTACCATCCAGCATTGGATCATTAATTAATCCTTTCCATCCTATAGTTGTTCTTGGTTTTTCAAAATATACTCTCATAATAATAAAGATATTATCTGAAACTTTATCAGATAATTTTTTTAATTTATTTGCATATTCTATTGCTGCAACTGGATCATGAATAGAACAAGGGCCTACAAC
>JAYOZO010000022.1:0-5462 GCA_038154165.1 Thiothrix sp. | reverse complement strand
GTCTTTTCCATCTAATATATTTTCTATTACCTTTCTATATCCTAATATATTTTTAGCAGCTGAAGCTTTTAGAGGAAACTCTAACCTAACCTCTTCGGGCGTACTGAGCTCCTGCATTTCTAAAATTCTTAAATCATCAGTTTTAATAGTCATATTTCTCTCGCTATACTATTTTCTCAAAAGCATTAATTATGTTTTCAATTGATTCAGTTTTTGTCTTCATAGACGCTTTATTAGTTATCAATTGGGAACTAATATCGAATATAGAATCAATTTCTACTAGTCCGTTTGCTTTTAAAGTTTCACCAGTATCGACTAAGTCTACAATATAATCCGCCAAACCTAATATAGGTGCTAATTCCATTGATCCATATAATTTTATTATATCAACTTGTTTCTTTTTTTTAATAAAATAATCTGACGCGGATTTCACATATTTAGTCGCAACCTTAATTCTTGACCCAGGAGAACAATTTGGTAAGCCAGCTAATACCATTCGACATTTAGCTATATTAAGATCTAATGGTATATATATATTATTTGCAGTATATTCAACTATAGTATCTTTACCAACTATACCAATATCAGCAGCTCCATTTGATACATATGTAGGAACATCTGCTGCTCTAACTATCACAATTTTAAGTAAATCATTATTAGTTTGATATATTAACTTTCTTGAATCAGACATATCTTCAAGAGTACTAATTCCAATCTTTTTAAGAAGTTCAGCTCCCTCATCTAGAATCCTACCTTTAGATATGGCCAAAACTATGTTATTTTTCAGTTTCATTGAGGCAACCTTTTAATGCTAGCTCCAAGTTTAGTTAATTTCTCTTCAATGCACTCATAACCTCTGTCTATATGATATATTCTATCAACGATAGTTTCTCCATTAGCGACCAAACCTGCCAAAATTAAACTTGCAGATGCTCTCAAGTCAGTTGCCATTACAGGAGCACCATTTAAATTTTTTACGCCCATAATATTAGCAGTATTTCCTATCACATCTATTTTTGCGCCCATTCTAACTAACTCTTGTACATGCATAAACCTACTTTCAAAAACAGATTCCACAACTTTACTATTACCTTTAGAAATCGAATTTAAAGCAATAAATTGTGCTTGCATATCAGTTGGGAAATCTGGATAAGGATTAGTTGTTATATTTACAGCGTCTAATTGTTTATTAACTTTTATATTAATAATATCATTTTTAATAGATATGACGGCACCAGCTTTTTTTAACTTTTGAATGATAGACTTAAGAGTATCAGGCCTGGTATGAGTTAAGGTTATACTGCCCTTTGTTATTGCTGCAGCTACAAGAAAAGTTGCTGTTTCAATTCTATCTGGCAATACATCATAATTACACCCTTTTAGTTTTTTTACCCCTATAATTTCTATTATTGATGAACCATCCCCTTCAATATTAGCACCCATTAATCTTAAACAATTTGCTAGGTCAATTATTTCAGGTTCTTTTGCGGCATTTTTAATTATTGTTTTTCCCGAGGCAAGCACTGCAGCCATCATTAGATTTTCAGTTCCAGTTACTGTTGCAATTGGCAAAGTTATTTTAGCGCCACTTAATTTTTTTGCCTGTGCAATTATGTATCCATCCTCCACTTTTATTGAAGCACCCATTGCTTTTAAACCCTCAATATGAAGATTGACTGGTCTAGAACCAATTGCACACCCCCCTGGCAAGGAAACTTTAGCTTCTCCAAAATGTGACAAAAGAGGGCCTAATACTAATATTGATGCTCTCATCGTTTTTACCATTTCATAGGGAGCATAATAATTTTTTACAGATGCTGCATTAATACAAACTTTCATTTTTTCATCAATAGATAAATTTGCTCCCATTTCGGTCAGCAGAGAAATTGTTGTCGTTACATCTTGAAGATGAGGTACGTTGCCAATTGTAACGTCTTCTTTACTTAATAAACTTGCAGCTAAAATTGGTAATACAGAATTTTTTGCGCCAGAAATTCTTACTTCGCCAGTTAAGGGACTTCCGCCTTTTATTAATAATTTTTCCATTTTTTATGAAGACTCTGATTCTAATCTTTTAACTAGTGACTCAAGACCTTTTTCTTCAATTTCTGGTGATAGGCTTTTACGAAGACTTTTTACCAACCTTATGCCATTTGCAACAACCTCTACAATTTTCCAATCTCCCGTTACGTTTTTCATAACATATACCACTTGGATAGTTGGCTTTCCAGGCCCAACAGATAATTCTGTTTTAACAAGATAAAACCCTTGGGTTTCTGATGAACTTATTATTGTAATTTTTGATTCTGCATAATCTACAATTGTTTTGGCATAAATTCTAATTAATTGATTCTTTAATGCGATCTTAAATCTATTTTTTAAATCTTCTGATGTTGAGTCAAATATTCTACTCCCAACTATAGTTTTAATAAGAGTATCAAAATCAATAATTGGAGATAGAATTTTATCTACTCTTTCATAAAAAGCAGTAATATCATTTACATAAATATTTTTATTTTCCTCAACATCTGTAAACAATTTATTTGCTGATAACAAAATTATATCTTCTGGTTTTTTATCATTTCCATATACAGAGGAATTTATTAAAAATATTATAGAAAAAAAATAAATTATTATTTTATTGTATTTTGTACTCATACTTTATTATTTCATGAAGTTATACGGTTCATCAAGTAAGTTCTAGCAATTTTCTTTTCCAAGAGGCTTAAATACTATAAGCAATGCTGGCAACAATGTTAAAGATGCTAGTAAAGCTGCTAACATTGCTAAACTAGTAAGTAGCCCAAAATATATTGTTGGTATAAAATTAGATAAAGATAAAATTGAAAATCCAATAACTATAATTGATGAAGTATAATACATAGCTTTTCCTATGCTTCCATGGCAAATTTTTACTGTTTCAGCGTAATTATTATTAGATTTAAATTCTCTTTTAAACCTAATTATATAATGTATTGTATTGTCAACGGCAATACCAACACTAATAGCAGCAATAGTAATTGTCATCAAATCAAGTGGTATTGACTTTAACCCCATAAAACCAAGCACTAAAGTTGCTGGCAATATATTTGGCACAATAGCAATAACTGCTAAAAAAAACGATCTAAATAAAATAATAAACATAAACATAATTGAGATAAATACGAAGCCAATAGTTTGAATTTGCGATGAAAATAAACTTTGAAGCATATTATTATATAAAACGAGCATATTAGTTGTATTAAACCTTTCTTTCTCATAGTTCATTTCTTCTAATAAGAAGTTTTCAACTCTATTAATAAATTCTTTTCTGTTCAATTTTTTATTTGAATCTATAACTCTTAATGTAATTCTAGTTTGTGTCTCGTCAGCGGACAAATATGGATCTAATAAAACTTCTCTTACATCTTGAGAAAGAGAATTTTTGATTGCCCCTACCTGAAGATCTGACAATGGTTCGTCATCATTAAGTCCAATCGCTAATTTATACAATGTTGCAAGAGATAGAACTTTTCCTGTTTCAGGTTGAGATTCCAAATATTCATGTATCTTTAATATCTCTTTCAATTTAGGATTACTTAACCAATAACCATCAATTTTTTCTTCATCATCTCCTAGTAATTCCGACAAATCATCAAATTCAATAAATTCATTATCACCAATATTCTCATTTGTGTCGATTTTAGCCATGTTTGGCTTGTCTATAATAATATCGAATGGTGTTGTTCCGCCTAATTTATTATCTATCTCTAGCATTCCCTGATAAATTTCAGTATCAGAATGAAAATAATCAATAAATCTATTTTCTACCTTAATTTTTGAAATACCATATGCACTTATTATAAAAATTATTGAGGCACCAAAAATTATCTTTAAATAATTATTTATGGAATATTTTGCAAATTTATTAGTGATATTTTTTGTAATATCATTTTTTTCAACGATTTTTTCATGTGGTAATATTCTTAAAACGGTTGGAAAAATAATAAAAGTAATTATAAAAGCCGACACAATTCCTACTGTCATCATATTACCAAAATCAATTACTGGTCTTATTCCACTAACAATAAGAGATACAAAAGCAACTATAGTGGTCAATGAAGTATACACACAAGGTATAAACATATAATGAATAGTTTCTGAAACTATTTGGCTATTATCAACATTCAGATTTTTTGCATTTAATTCTCTATATCTTACTGCAAGGTGTATTGTCATTGACATTGTTATAATTAAAAGTATTGCAGCAAAATTTGAAGAAATCACTGTGATCCTCCAGTCTATAAAACCAAAAAGACCACTAACAAATACTACAGAAACAATACATCCAAATAATGGGATGAACACCCATCTAATACTTTTAAAAATCATGTATAAAATACATACTAAAAAAATAAAAACGCTAATTCCAAATTTTTTAATGTCATCTGCAATAAAATCTGTCATATCTGAAGTAATCATTGGTACTCCGCCTAAAAACATCGCAGAATCATTCTTATATTTTTTTATTACTTCTCTAATTTTTTTAATATTCTGTTTTTCCTTTGCAGAATGCTTTGTACTATAGTTTTTAAATTCTAATTCGGCTTCTTCTAAATCATTTTTTTCCTGACTAGTCAATTCTCTTGTTAAGCCAATTTCTCTAAGATTATTTCTTGCATTTAATAACTGAAAATATTTTTCATCTTTAGAGAAATAAACAACAATTACAGTTGTTGTTGAATCCTTACTCATTAACAAGTCTTTATAAAGTGGACTCGATATAAATTCTTTCTTTACTAACTCATAATCAATATTATCTGTTCTTAATGTTCGTTGTTCTTTTGATAATTCAGAAAAGCTAATCTTAGGACTATTTAAAAGCGGGACATCAAGTATTGTAAGAACCTTGCTAATATCACTTATTTCGAGTTTTAGATCTTTAGAAATATTATCTAATATAGAAAGAGACCTATTATTATATATACCATCCTTAGGTTTAAATGTTATTATAACAAAATCTTCTGTAGAGTATCTAGAACTTGTAGCTCTGTAATATTTTAAAGCTTGATCATTTTCTAGAACTAAAGAATCGGCTGAAGCATCCATCTTAAAACTCTGAATATTTATAGCGAATAAAGAAATAGTTAATAAAGTAATAATTAAAAAAATAACAGGTTTTTGAGTTACTAAATTATCGTAAAAATTAATTACTTTGGTTATCATTTTCATAATTTTTAGTACTCTATATTTTATTATAGTTAGTTTACCTTATTATTATACTGATTTGTAATTATCATTGTATATAATTTATGGGATATTACTTATAATATCTTATATAATAATCAGATATAATAATTAAAATTTTTATAAAAACTTATGTCTAATTTACGCCAAAATGATATTATCAAAATAGCCAAAGAAGTTATAAATTCTGAAGTTTCTGCTATAAATAGTTTAAAAAAAACTTTAGACAATAAACT
>JAYOZO010000021.1:16082-16395 GCA_038154165.1 Thiothrix sp. | reverse complement strand
GGCCAAGGTTTCGATTTATAGTATGATGCAATAAGATAGAAATCATGGTTTCCCAATACTGTAATGGCTTTTGAACCTAAGTCCATTATATATTTTAGTACGTCTAATGAATTAGGACCTCGATTTACTAAATCTCCTGTAAGCCAAAGAGTATCTTTTGTTTTATTGAAATTAATTTCGGAAAGCAATTTTTTAAATTCTTTATAACAACCTTGAATATCTCCTATTGCAAATGTAGACATAGTTAGTTAGTTTAATATTTTAGGTACTTTTAAAGAAAACATAGGAATTTTAGCATCAAACTGATATCCAT
>JAYOZO010000021.1:0-16072 GCA_038154165.1 Thiothrix sp. | reverse complement strand
TTGGTGTGCTGATGATTGTTCCACTAGTATATGTAAAAAACTCATTAGTTCTTAGGCGAGGCTGCTCACCAATTACGCCAAGACCTTTTACTTCCTTAGTATTTTCGTTGGCGTCCGTGATAATCCAATGTCTACTAATTAATTTCGCAGGAATTTTGCCTAAATTTTTTATCGTTATTTTATATGAAAAAGCATACTTATTCATATTTGGTATAGATTGGTATTCTAGATATTCTGTTGCAACAGATATATCAATTTTATATAAATTCTCCATTACCATTTATTTCTCTATATAATTTAATTAAGTCAATTATTGAGAGTTCTTCTGCTCTTCGATCTATATTATCATATTTTTTAGATATATTATTTAAACAATTTTTTATTTTTTTTCTTCTAGTGTTAAATATAATTTTTATAAACTTTAAAAAATTTTTTACTTCATCCTCTTCCAGAAGTATTTTATTTAAGGGTTTTAAAACTACAAAAGAAGAAAAAACTTTAGGCTTTGGAAAAAAATCTTTTGGCTCAATATCTATATATTTTTTAACTTCAAAAAAAATTTGGGTAATTACCGAAAGCCTACCAAATGATTTACTACCATGCATTGATACAACTCTATCTATAAATTCTTTTTGCATCATAAAATTTATATCTTTAATATAATTTCTATTATTAATACATTTCATTAATAATTTAGTAGAAATATTGTAAGGTATATTGCCAATTACCCTATATTTTTCTTTATAAATATTATTAAAATCTACATTTAGAATATCTGCGCATTTTATATTAATTTTGTTTTTATAGTTTTTGTTTAATCTTTCACATAAATTACGATCTTTTTCTATACCGATATAGTTTTTTGTTTTTTTTATAATATGATCTGTTATTGCACCTTGCCCTGGACCAACTTCTAGAATGTAATCAGATTTTGAAATATTTAAAATACTAATGATAGTATTTATTGTATATTCATTTTTTAAAAAATTTTGACCTAGATTTTTATTAGGTTTTATGCTTTCTTGCATTTTTTCTTTTTACTATTTTGATTGAAGTTCTTATTGCCTCAATCAAGCTTGAGGCATCTGCTTTATGAGTACCAGCTAAATCTAGAGCAGTTCCATGATCAACTGAGGTTCTAATTATTGGTAATCCAAGTGTCGTATTGACTATACTTCCAAACTCTAGTGTTTTTATAACTGGCAGAGCTTGATCATGATACATAGCAAGTATTAAATCAGAATCTTTTTTAGTAAATACTGTATCTGCCGAATATGGCCCAGATACATTATATCCTTTTTTTTGCAAAGTTTTTATAGCTGGCTGAATTATATTTTTTTCTTCTAATCCTAAAAAGCCTTTTTCACCAGCATGTGGGTTTAATCCGCATATCTTAATTTTAGGATTCTTTATTTCTAGCTTCTCATAAAGCTCATTATTAAGGATTTTTATATAAGAAATTAACCTTTCTTTAGTGATTAATTTTGAAACCTTTGAGAGTGGAACGTGCGTTGTTAATAAAGCAATTCTTAAATTTTTTGAATGAAGCATCATTATTGGCTTGCCTCCAGTCTTTCTTGCAATATATTCTGTATGACCTGTAAATATATTTCCATATCGCATTATTATATTTTTTTGCACCGGACCTGTTACCATTGCATCGGCTTCATTTTTTAAACAAGCTTTTATTGCTATATCTAACGATTTAATAATTAAAGGTACATGTTTAATACTTGGTTTTCCAATTTTAATTTTATGATTATTTTTAATATTGTGAACCAGGATATTTCCTGGTTTATGTTTTGGTAGATTTGTATCTCTAAAATCAACATTAATTATATTAATTTTTTCTTTTAGTATTTTAGATCTTTCTTTTAAATGATTGATATTCATTAGAGTGATCAATTGTGCAGAAAATTTTTTTTTATGCACACTAAATAAAATATCATATCCAATACCAGCTGGTTCGCCAGGTGTTATAAGAATTTTTGGAATTTTTTTCATTCAGCAAAGGGGTCCCATTGTTGTTGCATTTTTATATCAATTTCGTTGGTATTATTTTTGTCGCTTTCAGTTATGTATTTTATGTAATTGTCTTGTTTTAATTCAATTAACCAGGAGTCAATAGTTTCTCTTGATCTGCTATTTGTGATGTATTGCTTTGCAAGATTTCTTTTAATAAGTTCAGTATTATCTTGGTTTCTTTTATCTAATACTTCTAAAATATGCCAACCAAATTGAGTTTTAAAAGGATCGCTTAATATATTCTTTGGCATTGTTTCTATTTTATCCTGAAAATCTGGAACAAAAGCATCTGGACCTGCCCAAGCAAGTTCACCACCTTCTGCTGCAGACATTGTGTCGTCAGAATGTGCTCTTGCAATATCAGCAAATGCCTCACCATTTTTTATTCTAGACTTTAGTCTTAAAAGTTTTTCTTTAGCCAATTCATCGGTAACAATTGCGTTTGTCTTTATTAGAATATGTCTCACTTTTGTTTCTTGTATTTCTGAATTTTCTAATTCTTTTTCATCTTCTAGAAAAAAAATATAATATCCATTTGAAGTTTCTATAATATTACTTACTTCGCCTTTATTTAAATTTTCTAACTCATTTACAAATATTTTAGGAATTTCACTAATTTTCCTCCATCCTAAGTCACCTCCTGATAGAGCATTACCACTATTAGAATAATTTTTTGCTAGGTTTGAGAAATTTTCTCCGTTAAGAAATTTATTTCTAATCATATTTATTTTTTTTTCAGCTGCTAATTTTTCCTCAAGAGAATGATTTTCAGATAATGATATTAAAATATTTGATATTTTATATTGATTATTTTCTTTAAAAACGTGAGATTGATGCTTTATGAAATCATCAATTTCTTTTTGGCTAACTTTTACTTTTGTTGAAACTACTCTTCTTTGTACCTCTCTAGTTATTAATTCTTCTGCTAGAATATTCCTGTAAACTTTAAAGTCTATTCCTTCTAATATTATTTTTTCTCTAAATTCAGATAGCGTAACCCCAGATCTTTCAGCAATATTTTCCATTGCCTTATCAATCATCCATTCTTCAATTTCTAAACCATTATTTTTAGCATAATTAATCTGTAACCTTGTTATGATCATTTGCTCCAATATTTGCTCTCTAAATGCTTTTTGATCAATTGGTAATTGATTACCACTAATTCTGTATTGATTCATTGCAAATGATAATTTTTTTTCAAATTCAGATTGGGTTATAACGTCATCCTCAAAAATAACTATTGCTTTATCAAGAATTTTTGCGTAAGAATTTATGTGAAATAATAATATAATTATTATAAATTTTATGTGTTTCATTTTTAATATTCTTTATTAACGTACCCTTTAATACTGCTTGAAATTAAATCGCCAAGAGGAGTCCCTACATCTGTAAATCCTTTTAATATGATTTGGAACTGTATATCTTTTTCATATGAATTGTAATCTATTTTAAACCTTCTATGAACTAATCTTGCTTTCCAGCAACAACTTTCATATTCTAAGCCAGCTAAGGTTTCAATATCGCCAGAATCTTTTCCGTTTAAATTATTTTTAAAATCATAATTCCACCTACCTAAAATATTAAAATTACTATTTATTCCGTAAGCAAAACTCACATCTCCTTGTTCTATTTCGTTTTTCCTATATCTATAACTAGCATTAAAAATATTATTTTCTTTACCTTTATATTGAAATGAGTGAATACTTTTTTGAGTTTTATTGTTTCCACCTTTTGTGTCATATAAAAAGGTTGAAGTAAAATTTGTATTAATTGTTGGATTGTATTGAAGTTCAGTCACTATACTAGAATTTGCCCGTTTGTAAGTTGTAGAATTATCTATTGATATATTTCTATCTTCAAAATATAAAATTTGACCAATACTTGCTGTAAAAATATTTCTTGATTCATTCATATCGTAAAAATTAGATGAAAGTGACAAAGTAATTTGGTTTGTATCGTTATTTCTATCTAAGCCTGAGAAACTATTATCTCTAAATAGCTGATAATACGAAAACTCATTAAGTTGTGAGTCAAATATAGGAATATCATCTTGGTTTTCTTCTCCAGAGTACAGGTAAAAAATTCTTGGTTGTATTTGATGAGCTATATTTTTATTTTGCAATTGTTTTGATAGTGTCAGCTCACTATCTAATGTAAAAATTGGTATGGTTTTACTTGGGCTTGATGTATATCCAGCTATTTGGTTATCTAAATTATAGCTTGTATGTTGTACTTTAAACCTTGGCGTAATGTTTAAGCCTTTTAAGTAAAAAGTCTTATCAATTCCAAGTTGAACATCTGACCTAGTTCCATCAACTTTAGATATATGATTCCACTGAGAAATACTTGTATTTATATCATAGCTAAATAGCTCGTTATCCCATCTTTTCTTAACAATTATCTCTGGTAAAATATCATACGGTTGTGATGATGAATTTATATTTTTATCAAATGTTTGATATCCAATAAATCTTGAGTCAACATGCCATCCATTATTGATATAACTAAATTTTGCATGTCTAGTTCTGTAAGTAGTGCTGCTTCCAGATATCCCAGACCCAAAATCATCAAAGTAATCTTTGTCAGAAAATTTATCATATAACAATTCAACGTTTATGTTATTTGAAAATTTTTGTTTGTGATCTATGTAAAAATTATATCTATCACTATTATCTCTTGTATTTTTTCCAGATCCTTTATACTCTGAATCATCATCTAGGTATGAAATAAATAAAGATCCAGAGTAGCTTTTATCAAGATACCTAAATGTTGTTTGTAATCGACTTCCTCTTTCTTGAATATAAGAAGGCTCTATTAACATATCCATGTTTTCAGCAATATTCCAATAAAAAGGTGTGACTATATCAGGGCCTTTAACCCAGCTTCCAGAAAAATCTGGTACAAGAAATCCAGTCTTTCGTTGTTCGTCTAATGAAAATTGCATGTATGGTGTATAAAATACTGGTACACCTCTGATTGTTACAAAAACATTGGCACCCTTGCCAACACCTTTTTCAAAATCTAATTCAGTTGTGCTACTTATTAGATTCCAGTCTGGATTAATTAGATCGCAGGTTGTATAAGTTGAGTTTTTAAGAAACATTTTTTTGTTTTTAAGCCGCACACCATATCTTGCTTTCCCAGAAATATCTAAAGATGAATATTTATATTTTGGCGTAATAAAGTCGGTTCTAGCACTTTTTGTATTATATTCGGCGTAAGGAGATTCAACCTTTAATCCTTCATTTTCATATACAACATTACCACTTAATCTAGCCCTATCTTCTTTTTGTAAAAAATTTGTTAATTCACTTCTAATAGTTTCTGTGCCTCTTTTAATAACAGTATCACCTTTTAGAATAGTTATTTCTTGTTTTTCATCTCGATATGATTCATCAGCTTCAATATTTATTATAATTTGCTCATTTACATCTTTATTGTCATTATTATTTGTTGAAATATTTTTAGTTGAGGTTTTGTATAGCTCATAGACAGAACAACAAAAGAAATCCTCGTCATTGATGTCCTGGGCAAATACTTTTGTCGAAAAAAGTAAAAAAATACATATTGTTACGTTAAAAATTTTTTTCATATAAGATGTATTATATATCAAAAATTTGAGATAATAATTGATTATATTTGTTAAAAAGAGTGTATTTTGAAGGATTATTTAAAATTTAATATTGTATCAACGAAGCAGACCCATTTAAGCATATTGGCGTTGCTTTTTCTTATATTTGTGTCGGTGATGTTATTTGTTTTTCAGCCAGAGCCAGAAGCAAATGTCAATAAGCCTATTCCAGTTGTTGTAGATATAATGAAGTTACAGGTTCAAGATATATCACCTATTGTTGAATATACTGGAAGATTAGAACCATCCAAAAAAGCTGAATTGAAGTTTGAAATTAATGGAAAAATATCAAAGAAATTTGTTGAGCCTGGAGAGTTTATAAAATCAGGAGAAAAAATTTTAATTCTTGAAGAATTTTATATATATAAAAAACTATATGAACTAGCAAAAAAAAATTATGAATTACAAGCAAGAGAGGTGCAAAGGATGGCAGCTCTAGATAAAAAGTCACTTTTGTCAAAATCACAATATGATAAAACAATACAAAAGCAAATTGAGCTAGAGACTTTAATGTATAAGAGTAAACAAGATTTTAATAAAACTTACATTGAAGCAAAATTTTCCGGTGTTATTAACGAAATTAAAGTTGATGAAGGTGATAACGTAAATTCTAGTATGGTAGTTGCAAATCTTATAGATACAACAAGTTTAGATTTATATGTAGAAGTTAGGGGAGATGTAATTGATGGTTTAAAATTAAATATGAATATCGAGTTGCGATCAAATGATATAATAACAAATGGAAAGTTAATATCATTTCAAACAAGTCCAAATCTAGAAACTTATACTCATCTATTAAGAATAAGAATTAAAAATAAAAATTTAAGATCAGGGATGTTAGCAACAGCAAAATTTGTTTTACCCGAAATAAATAATAGTTTTGGTATCCCAGTTTCTTCAGTACTTAATGATAATGGTAAAAAATATGTTTTTATCGTAGATGATGATTACAAATTAAAAAAAAGAGAAGTTAATTTAATAACTAGATTTAATGAAATTTATGTTGCTAAAGGTAACATTAAAACAAATGATATCATTGTTACTAAAGATGTAGCTTCTTTATCAGATGAACAAGAAGTATTGATATCAAAATAAATTAAAAAGTATAAAATAACTGTATTATGATAGAGTACTCTATAAAAAATCCTCTTATAGTAAATCTTTTTTTACTTGTAGTATTAGCTATTGGCATTTTTTCTTGGCAGTCTATGCCAGAAGAAATGTTTCCGGTAGTAGAACAAGATGCTGTTAAAATTACAACAAAGTATGATGGTGCTTCGCCTGAAGAAGTTGAAAAACAAGTTACAATTCCAATTGAGGACTCATTAGATAATCTTCAAGATATTGATTATTATTATTCTAATAGCAAAGAGGGTAGTTCAAACATCACCCTTAGACTTAAACCAGAAACTGATGTGGATGAAATACTTAGGACAGTCAGAGATTTAACTGATGCAATAGATGGATTTCCAGAAGAAGCAGATGAACCTGAAATATCTAGAGTAAAAACAAGATTTCCTGTAATTAGTGTAAGTATTTATGGGAATACAAGACAAAGCTTATTATTTTCTCAAGCAAAAAATATTAAACAAAAGATAATGCAGCTTGAAGGTATAGCCGGAGTTGGCATTGCTGGAAATAGAGATGAGGAGATTTGGGTAGTGATAGATCCATCAATAATTTCTGCAAAAAAAATATCTACGAAAGAAATAATTTCTGCGTTAAAAAGTAACATTCGTGATTTGCCTGGAGGATCGGTAAAAGCTGTTGAAGGAGATATCTTATTAAGAGGCTTGGGTTCTTCATCTATTAAAGCAATTGAGAATATTACACTTAAAAATAATGATATCGGAGGTCAATTATTGCTAAAAGAAATCGCGATAGTAGAGCAAAGATTAGAAGAAGAGAGCTCTATTGGAAGATTTAATGGCAAAAAAGCAGTAAATATGTCAGTTACAAAAACCGCTGATGCTTCTGTTTTTGAAGTTTCAAAAAATGTTAGAAATTTAGTTAATAACTATTCTTTGCCATCAGGTCTAACAGTAAAAGTATTTAGTGATTTCTCTAAAAATGTAAAAACTAGATTAGATACAGTCAAATCTTCTGGCATTATAGGCCTTGTATTATTATTATTTTCACTATATTTATTTTTAAATTTTAGAGTTGCTCTTATAACTGCATTTGGTATACCAGTATCTTTCTTGTTTGCAGCATTTGGTATGTATATTTTTGGATTTACTATAAACATGGTTTCTTTATTTGCATTTTTAGTAGCTCTTGGAATGATTGTTGATGATGCAATAATAGTTACAGAAAATACATACAGGCACATTGAGAATGGTCTGGACCCAGTATCTGCTGCAAAAATTGGCGCAAAAGAAGTATTTTGGCCGATTGTAGCATCCACAATGACTACAATAGCAGCATTTCTACCCATGCTAAGTATTTCTGGAACACTAGGTAAATTTATTGAAGTAATCCCATTGGTTGTTTCAGTGGCTTTACTCGGTTCTCTTATAGAAGCTTTTGTAGTCTTGCCTTCCCATTGTGCAAGTTATTTAAAGAAGTCTGAAAAAAATAATTTGAAGAAAAAGAAATGGGAAAAAGCCCTTAATATTTATAAAAGGTATTTAGAATTATGTTTAAAAAATAAATATTTAGTATCAAGTATCACAATTGGAGTTCTATGCGTAGTTATTTCTTTTGCTTTTACTAGAATGCATTATTATCAATTTGGTAAAGTTGATTCTGGACAGTTTTTTATTAATGCAGAGGGTTCTGTAACTAGTAGTGTAAAAGATAGTGAAAAAATTGCTATAAAAATGGAAGAACTAATTTTATCTGAGTTAAGTAATTTAGAATTAGAGTCATTACATACAAATGTGGGAGTAAGCTTTAAAGATTATAGTAGGTTTGATTTGGGTAGTCATTATATTCAAATAGTTGTGAGTCTTAAAAAAAGAAGTCCGCAAGGATTTATAGATTATATTGTAACACCTATTTTTAATATGTCTTTTGATAATTATGGTACAAGAAAAAGAAGTGAAGAAGATATTATTAACATATTAAGAGAAAAGCTGTCATCAATATCAGGAATACAAAAATTGGCTGTAAAAAAAGCATCAGGAGGACCAGGTGGCTCAGATATTGTTATTGGGGTTATTGGTCAAGATCAAAAAATTCTTACAAAATATGCCAGAGAAATTCATAGTTTTTTATCACAAATTGACGGGGTAAAAGATGTTGAGCAAGACCAGGATCCGGGAAAGGTTGAATTTAAATATAAAATAAATAATAGAGGAAAGGAACTTGGGTTAACTCAAGCTGATATAGCAGAATCTGTAAGAACAGGATTCTTGGGTCTAGAAACAGCATATTTTAATCTTAATGGAGAAAGAGTACCGGTTAGATTAATATATTCTGAAAAATATAGAAACGATAGCAGTAAACTATATCAACTCCCAATTGTTTTAGAATCAGGAAAAACAATTTATTTGGCTGAAGTTGCAGATATTGAAGTTTCTAGAGGTATGAATACTGTTCGAAGAAGAGACGGGCAAAGATTGGCAATAATAAAAGCAGATGTGGATCCTAATATTATTACTCCAATAGAAGTTACAGCACTTTTTGATAAAAGATATAAAAAAGTTTTTAATCAAGATTCAAAGTTTGAGTATATGTACCTTGGTGAAAAAAAAAGAAGCAGAGAAAATTTTGCTGATATGAAGAAGACTGCTTTTATTTCTCTTGGAATAATATTTTTTATATTAGCAGTACTTTTTAAAACTATTATAGATCCATTAGTTGTTATGTTTTCAATACCTTTCGCTATAGTAGGAGTTATACTAGGCCATATTTTCTTTGGATATAATCTTCAATTTTTATCTGTTATAGGGCTATTAGCTTTAATTGGCATTGTTGTTAATGATTCACTTATATTAATAGATTTTCTTAAAAAACTAAGAAATGAAGGTATTAATAAAATTGAAGCTACTATAAAAGCGTGTCAAGTCAGAGCAAGACCTATTATTTTAACTTCATTAACTACATTTTTAGGTATTTCTCCTTTAATATTTTTTGTAACTGGACAAACAAAGTTTCTTTCGCCAATGGCGGTAAGTTTAGGTTTTGGATTATTATTTGCTACTATATTAATATTGATTGTATTACCATGTTTTTATTTAATAATAGATGATTTTAAAGAGGCATTAATAACTAAAATAAAAAAATAATATAAAAAATAGAGGTTTATATTTTGAGAAAATCAAATTTAGATTTTAGTAGAATAAATGCTGAAAAAATATTTAATAATAGATTTTTCATTTTATTAACTGTTTTATCATTATTAGTTTTTTTAATTTTAGCACGACTATATTATTTACAAGTTATAAATTTTAAGTATTTTGATACATTATCTGAGACAAATCGAATAAAATATGTTCAGTCTTCTCCTAGGAGAGGTATAATATTTGATAGAAATAATGTAGTTCTTGCTGATAATTCTTCGCTATACGCTGCACAAATAAATATTAAAGAATCTACAGATATTCAAAAAATCATTGAAGATATTGATAAGGAAATTAGTCTTTCTAAAATAGAAATTGAGAATTTTTACGAAAAAAAAAATAAATATGCCCACTTAAATAATATAATTATAAAAAATAATTTAACAGATGAAGAAATTGCAAAAATTTTATCAATTCGTCATAAACATGATGGTCTTGATGTTACTGCTAGTCTTTTAAGGCGTTATCCTTACAAAGAAATTACAAGTCATGTTGTTGGAAGTGTAGGACATATTGATAAAAGGGATTTGCTAAATTTAGACAAAAAAAAATATATAAATACGCAATATATTGGAAAAACTGGAATTGAAAAGTTTTATGAAGATATTCTTTATGGAGTGCCTGGTTATAGACACGTTGAAATTAACGCTAAAGGAAGAGAGTTAAGAGATATTGAAAAAAAATCTGCGCTACCTGGAGAAGATATTTATCTTACAATTGACATTAATCTTCAACAATATATGTATTCTTTATTATCAGGATATACGGGTTCTTCGATTGCTATGAATCCAAAAAATGGAGAAATTGTTGGCATAATAAGTTCGCCAGCAATTGACCCAAATATCAAATTATGGAAATATGAAGTTGATCAAGATGAAATAAATAAACTTGATAGTCCTTATTTTAATAGAACAGTTAATGGTTTATACCCTCCTGGTTCGACAATAAAGCCTATAGTTGCACTAAGTGGTTTGTATCACAAAGTGATAAATTCTTTAGATGAGTATTATGCAGGGCCTTTTTTTCAATTACCAAATAGATCAAGAAAATTTAGAGACTGGAAATTGGATGGACATGGTATGGTAGATGTTAAAAAAGCAATTATACAGTCTAGCGATGTTTATTTTTATATGGTTGCTAATAAACTAGGCATAGACAAACTATCTTCTTTTTATAGATATTTTTCTTTTGGCTCTTTAACAGGAATTGATTTTCCAAATGAGTCGCAGGGAATTCTTCCTTCAGCAGAATGGAAATCGAAAAATATTGGTAATAAATGGACAGATGGCGATACTTTAATTACTGGAATTGGTCAAGGTTATTTTCTAACTACTCCTCTTCAACTAGTTTATGCTGCATGTATAATTGCAAATAAAGGAATTATATCAATTCCAAAATTAAATATTAATTCTAAACCAAAAAAAAATGATGAAATATTAAAAATAGAAAATTTTTTAAAAAATAATATATCCTCTGAAGATTGGAATTTAATTAATGATGCAATGTTTAAAGTGGTAAACCAAAAAAATGGAACAGCATACTGGTCAACAAATAGTAAAAAAAATAATATTGCTGGAAAAACTGGTACTGTGCAGGTATATCAAATATCTCAAAATGATGATAGAAAAGATGATAAAGAGATTCCAGATCATTTAAAAGATCATTCTTTATATATCGGGTATGCACCATCAGATAAACCCGAAATTGTTGTTGCTACAGTTATAGAGAATATTGGAAGCGGAAGTAAGTATGCTGCCCCAATAAGTAATAAAATAATTAATTATTATCTAGATAATATAAGGAATAATTTTGAATAGAAACAATTCAATAGTAATAACCGATTTATTATTGTTTATATTTATAGTAATTTTATCATTAGTGGGTTTAGCTGTACTGTATAGTGCAACAAATCAGAATTTAGATATTGTTTCAAGGCAAAGTTATAGATTATTATTTTGTTTTATATTAATGCTCTCAATTTGTTTTATAGATATTAATAAGTTAAAAATATATACTCCATACATATACATAGTGACAATACTATTATTATTTTTCACTGTATTTTGGGGGCACGATTCTAAAGGAGCAACAAGGTGGTTAAATCTATTTGGTTTTTCTTTTCAAGTTTCTGAAATTTTAAAAATTATCTTACCTATGACTCTCTCATGGTATCTATCTATATCTGATGATAAAGAAATAGATATTAAAAAACTATTATTTTCTTTAATAATAATTTTTCTACCAATATTATTTATTTTAAAACAACCAGACCTTGGAACATCGTTAATAATTTTAATTTGTGGCTTGATAACTTTATTTTTATCAGGTCTTAAGACTAAACACATATCTTTTATTGTTATATCTTTGTTAACTATAGCACCATTATTCTGGAAATATTTATTACTACCTTATCAAAAGCAAAGAATTTTAACTTTGATAAATCCAGGATCAGATCCTTTGGGCTCTGGATATCATATTATCCAATCAAAAATTGCTGTTGGTTCAGGAGGTTTTTTTGGAAAAGGTTTTTTAAATGGGACGCAATCACAACTTGAGTTCTTACCAGAAAGAGGCACAGATTTTATTTTTGCGGTTTTTGCAGAAGAATTTGGATTTTTAGGTATAATCATCTTACTTTTTTTATATTCATTAATAATTTTTAGTTTTATACTAATTACATTACGAGCAAAGAGTTATTTTGCTAAGATATTATCTGGAAGTATTACATCAATCTTTATTTTACTAATAGTTACAAATATATTAATGGCAATAGGTATCTTGCCAGTTGTTGGTGTTACTTTGCCGCTTTTAAGTTTAGGTGGGAGCTCTTTATTATCTATATTTTTTGCATTTGGTATAATGTTTTCAATATCTAGGTCTAGGAGATCTTAAATAATGAATTATCAATTTAAAAAATTTTTAATATTTATATTTATATATTTTATTTTTTTTAACAATTTTATACATGCAAAAGATGTAAACAATTTTAAAAAATATGAAGATGAATTAGGAAATATGGTTGAAGAATTAGTTTATAAATATAAAATTGATCAAGATTATGCAATAAAAATATTAAATTCAATTGAATTTAAAGATAAAATTTTGAAAATCATGGCTAATGCGCCTGAGAGAAAAGATACTTGGCAAGAATATAAATCCAAATATTTAACTAGTGAACGCGTTAGATTAGGCAGAAAATATTTAAATGATAACTACACTTTGCTTAAACAGATACAGAATAATTATGGCGTTCCTGCAGAAGTAATAGTAGCTTTCTTAGGAGTAGAAACAAATTATGGCCAATATACCGGTAATTATAAAATTTTAAATGTATTAGGTACTCTCGCTCTAAAACATCCAAATAGGAATAAATTTTTCAAAGAGCAACTTAAAAATTTTATAATTTTAACTTATAGGAATAAATTAAATTATAATAATCTTTATGGCTCATATGCTGGAGCAATGGGTCTTCCTCAATTTATGCCAGATAATTATATAAAATTAGCTGTAGATTATGACGGAGACGGAAATACTGATTTATGGAACAGTAAAGCTGATATTTATGCAAGTATTGCAAACTTCCTTAAGAATTATGGCTGGCAAACTGAAGAAAAAATATATAGTAATATAAAAATTGATGAGAAGCATTATAAGGAAATTTTTAAAGAGGGTGATGTAAAAACTGTTTTTATTAATCAGAAAAAAATACATAAATATAATTTGCCTAAAAATAAAATTTTAGATAAAAATTATTTAATTCTTTTAAGCAAAAAGTCTAATATATATTATATAGGTTATACAAACTTCAAAGTAATTATGAGATATAATCCAAGTACTTTTTATGCAATGGTTGTGACAAAGCTAAGTGAAGAAATTGTTTCAACGAATAACGAGTAATGAATAAGTTATTTATAGTTATTTTTGTATTTCAATTTTTATTTTTAGGATGTACGCCAATAAAAAAAAATAATTCAAGCAAATCATACAAAGATATAGTTAATGAAAATGTTATTCCAAAAGTTGAAAATTATAGCAAATATGGTAATCAAGAAACCTATAAAGTATTTGGTGTAAAATATAAAACTTTAGAAACACATATAGGATATTCAGAAATAGGAATAGCTTCTTGGTACGGAAAAAAATTTCATGGGAAGCTAACATCTTCTAGAGAAGTGTATGATATGTATAAAATTACAGCAGCTCATAAAATTTTGCCTATTCCTTGTTATGTCAAAGTTACAAATCTTAAGAATAACAAATCGTTAATCGTAAGAGTAAATGATAGAGGCCCATTCAAAAAGGGAAGAATAATAGATTTATCATATGCAGCTGCAAAAAAACTTGGCATTGTTGAAAAGGGCATAGCTAAAGTTTTAGTTGAAGCAATTGATGCTGAAAATTTTTATTAAGATTAATTTTATTAAAGTTAAATCAAATGATATAATAGTTGTTTAATGAATTTAAATTTTTGCAAAATATAAAATTAGGGAAGAAATGATTTACTATATATCAAAATTATTATTTATTTTTGTTTTGTTGACAACTTTTGTTAACGCAAATCTATATAATGCCCCAGACTTAGATGATACTTTAAGTTATGCATTAATGGATGCAAAGACGGGCGCAATAGTCGCTGGTAATAATTTAGACGCCAAAGTAGAACCAGCTAGCTTAACAAAGATTGCAACATTATATCTTGTTTTTAAGTCTTTAGAGTCAAATTATATAAGTGAAGATGATTATGTTGTTATTAGTGAGAAGGCTTGGAAAATGACTGGTTCTAGAATGTTTGTAGAAGTTGGTAAAAAGGTTCAAGTTAAAGATCTAATTAGAGGTGTTATAGTTCATTCAGGAAATGATGCAAGCGTGGCATTAGCAGAACATATAGCAGGTGATGAGGAATTTTTTGTTACGATGCTTAATAAACTTGCCCAAGATATTGGGCTAAAGAACACACATTTTGAAAATGTTACTGGAATGCCAGGAAATAATCATTACACAAGCGCTAGAGATATCGCATATTTATCAGCAAAATTAATTAATGATTTTCCTATTCAATATGAAAAATTTAAAGATAAAAAATTTACATATAATGGGATCACTCAATACAATAGAAATAAGTTATTATCAACATATGAGGGTGCCGACGGAATTAAAACAGGTCATACAAATTCAGCTGGGTATTGTTTAGTATCCTCTGCGGCTATTGATGAAACAAGATTTATAGCTGTTGTATTTGGCGCTGATTCCTCTAGCAAAAGATTTAAATATTCAAAAACACTTTTAAAATTTGGTTTTAGAAATTACGTAACGATAAAATACTTTGAAAAAGGTCATATTATAGCAAGAGAAAGAATATGGAATGGTGAAGATAAATATTTAGATATTGGTTTTGATAGAGACATATATGTAACATTATCAAAATATGATGATAAAAAAATAATTCCTAAAATAAATATAATTTCAAAAATAAAAGCTCCAATAAGGAATGGACAAATTTTAGGAACAATAGACTTTACGAAAGATAATGAAATTATTGCATCGGAAAAAATCTATTCACTAAAAAGAGTTGAAGAAGGAAATTTATATAGAAAAACTTATGATTTTATTTCTAATTTTTTTGCAGAAAACTAATTTTGAACAACACAGTCTTTTTAAATAATAAAATATGCAATGTTGAGGAAGCAAAAATATCTATTTTTGATAGAGGTTTTTTATTCTCAGATGGAGTATACGAACTAATTCCTTATTTTAATAAAAAACCTTTTTTGTTTGAAGATCATTATAAGAGACTAGAGAATAGTTTAAAAATGCTAGATTTGGATAATCCTTATTCAAAAAATGAATGGCTTGATAAAATCAAAATGCTTTTGAGTTATTGTGAATATGAAAACTTTTCATTATACATTCAAATAACTAGAGGTGAGCCATTAGATTATAGTGATGGTATATTTAGAGAGCATGCTGCAGTAAAAAAATATAAAACTTCTGTAAGTATGTTTTTTTCAAAAATTAATAATTTATCCCAAAGTAATATTAAATGTGAAACTGCTATAACTTTAGAAGATAAAAGATGGATGCAGTGTGATATAAAATCGATATCATTACTTTATAACACATATGCTAAAAC
>JAYOZO010000020.1:16539-17687 GCA_038154165.1 Thiothrix sp. | reverse complement strand
CTATAGCTCAGTTGGTAGAGCATTTGCATGGCATGCAAAGGGTCGGCGGTTCGATACCGCCTAGCTCCACATAATATTTAAAAAACATGAATATTACAGACAAATTTTCAAGAAAACTTAGGGATTTAAGAATATCAGTTACTGATAAATGTAATTTTCGATGTAATTATTGCATGCCATCAGAAATATTTGATGATAAGTACAAGTTTATTAGTAAGTCTGAGATCCTCAGTTTCGAAGAAATAATAAAATTAGCAAATATTTTTGCAGATCTTGGTATAAAAAAAATAAGACTAACTGGCGGAGAGCCTTTATTAAGAAATAATCTTCATCTCTTAATAAATAAATTATCTGAAATAAATGGTATAACAGATATTAGTTTAACTACAAATGGTATTCTTCTATCAGAAAATAATGCTCTGGAATTAAAGAAAAGCGGTCTTAATAGGATTACTGTCAGTTTAGATTCACTAGATGACCAAAGATTTAAAATTATCAGTGGTACAAAATATTCGCCTGCAGACGTATTAAGCGGAATCGATAATGCAAAAAAAGCAGGATTTGAAAATATTAAAGTTAATATGGTTGTTAAAAAAAATGTAAATGACATAGATATAATTCCAATGTTGAAAAATTTTAAAAACTCAGGATGTATTGTAAGATTTATTGAATTTATGGATGTTGGAAATGTTAATTACTGGAATCATAATGATGTAGTTTATCTAGATAATATTTTGAAGATAATTTCAAAAGAATTTGATTTTGTTCCAATAGAAAAAAACTATAGTAGTGAAGTGGCGAAACGATGGTCTTACGAAGGCGGAGAATTTGGCATAATAAGTTCAATATCAAGCCCTTTTTGCGGTAATTGTTCAAGACTTAGACTCACTGCAGAAGGAAAACTATACACTTGCTTGTTTTCAGAATCTTCACATGATATTAAAAAAATTATTAGATCTTCTTATTCGGATAATAGCTTAAAAGATTTGATAAGAAGCATATGGAGTAATCGTGATGATAGATACTCTGAAAAAAGATTTGATGTAGATAAAATTAGATCTACAAGAAAAGCTGAAATGTCTTATATTGGTGGCTAACTTTTTAGCCTCGGCATTAACTCCACTAGATTACAAGGTTTATTGCTTGAA
>JAYOZO010000020.1:12312-16529 GCA_038154165.1 Thiothrix sp. | reverse complement strand
ATCTAATTATATCTAACCATGCATCTTTGCATGCGCTTGGCGATCCAGGCAAACAAAATATATATGTCGAGTTAGCAACACCAGCTATTGCCCTAGATTGTATAGTTGAAGTTTTTATTTTCTCCCAAGAAATAGATCTGAATATCTCACCAAAGCCATCTATTTTTTTATCAAGAAGTACTTCAATGGCTTCGGGTGTTCCGTCTCGCCCTGTAACACCAGTTCCACCAGTAGTTATTATCACGTTAATATCATCTAAATCAATCCATCCAGACACAATATTTCTAATAGAATAAATATTATCTTTTACTATACTGCGCTGAGCAACATTATGGTTAGACTCTTCAATTAACTTGCAAAGTAAATTTCCAGATTTGTCTGTTTCTTTTGTCCTAGAATCTGATATTGTTAAAATACCAATATTTAGTTTAATTTTACCATTCATGAGATGATAATATTATTAATTAAATTAATTTACAATAAACAATGAGTATTTAAATGAATTCAGTTTTATTAAAAAAAGACACTATATACCCTTATAAAATAATAGAAGATTATCAAAATAAAAATTGTAATATAGAAAAATCAGGCGGAGAAAGTATTTTTATTGGTTATATGAGAAAAAGTAGTGAGCAAAAAGATGATATTGCTTCTATGAAATTAGATTATTATCCTGATATGACGAAAAAATATTTAATCAATTTGCAAAATAATGTTAATAAAAAATATAATCTTTATAATTCTCTAATAGTTCATAGGGTAGGTAATGTGTATCCAGGGGAATGTTTAGTAATTGTTGCTTGCTGGTCAAAGCATAGAAAACAATGTTTAGAGGCAGTTCAGTTTATATTAGAGGATTTGAAATATAAAGCACCTCTATGGAAAAAAGAATTTTTTCAAAACGGCTCATCAATGTGGGTAGAAAAAAATACCTAAATATAATTTTTAAACTTGATTATTTTTACCTTACTATCTTTTTTTATAATTGTTTGGTCTAATTGTAAATAAATTAAACAATTTGCATCGCTCATAGAGCTCAATATTCCAGATCCTTGCTCGCCAACTGACCTCACATATGTTTTTTTATTTTTTATATAAAAAATTCCTCTTTGAAACTCAACTCGTCCAGGACGTTTTTTTAAACTAGATTGGAGGATAGCTTCTTCTGTATCTAGCTCATGTTTGTTATTTGCATGAATTTTAATAGATGGTAAGACAAAAAGTAAAAAGGTAATCATTACTGAAACTGGGTTTCCTGGCAATCCAAAAAAGACAGTATCTTTTAGCTTTCCAAATGCTAAAGGTCTTCCAGGCTTAACAGAAACTTTCCAAAAATTAATTTTTCCAAGTTTTTTCACAACTTCCTTAATATAATCTGCGTCACCAACCGAAACTCCACCAGTGGTAATTACTATATTAGAGCAATTAATTGCTTTATTAAATTTTGATTTTATTTCTCTTATATTGTCTCTTGCGTGCCCTAAATCAATAATTTCTACATCTAGCTTAGAAAGCATACCAATTAATGTATATCGATTGCTATCATAGAGTTTTCCTTGGGGTAATTTATTTTTTATGTCTACAACTTCATCGCCAGAAGTAAAAAAAGCAATTTTAGGTTTTTTTAAAACTTTAACTTTGTGTATACCTTGTGAAGCAAGTACCCCCATTATTGATGAATCTATTTGTTGATTTTTTTTAAATAATATTTTATTCAATTTTATGTCTTCACCGACAAATCTAATATTTTGATTAATTCGTATATTATCTGATGTAATTTTTATTATATTTTTTTCAATCTCAACAGTTTCTTCTTTTATAATTACTAAATTACAAGATTTTGGTATCACTGCACCAGTCATTATTTTTATACATTCATTTGCTTTAATTTTTCCAGTAAATGATTTACCAGCTAATGCTGTACCAACGACTTTAAATATATTATTTTTTTTCGCATATTTGATATTTAAAGCATATCCGTCCATTGCTGAATTGTTATAATTTGGCACTTCAATTTTTGATTTTATGTTTTCATAAAGAGTTCTATTAAAAGAATCTTTAAGATTGATAATCTCATAAGAGGTTATTTTTTTAGATATTTTTTTTATGACTTTTAACGCGTCTTCAATAAATATTGAATTTGGGTCATAATCATCCATGCAGCTATATTTTTTTTTCATATTTTTAAATTTTTTTTAATTGTATATAAACAGCGCCTGTTCCACCATCTTTTTGCAAGGCAGAATGATACGCTAGGACATTTGGATTATAATCTAAGTATTGTTCTACAAAATTCTTTAATTTTGGACCCTCTTTGCCTGAGCCATATCCTTTTCCATGAATAATTATACCTACTAATTTATTATCTAGTTGTAGTTTTGGTAAATATATATCAAGAAAGTTTTCAGCTTCTAATATAGATTTTCCGTGAAGGTCTATATCAAAATCAATATGGATTTCACCTCTTTTTAATTTTTGAAACCTTTTTTTCTGAAAACCTGGTTTACAATTTCCAATTACATTATTTTCTATCATAATACTTCATCTAACTAATATTTTAAGTATAATCATCACATATGAAAATATTATTGTCCAATGATGATGGTTATTATTCTTCTGGAATTCAATCTCTTATAAATGAATTATCCACAACTCACGACATTTTTGTTGCTGCACCTTTTACCAATCAAAGTGCTGGAAGTAGCGCACTCTCAGTTAGAAAAGATATTTTTGTAGAAAACGTCTTAAAAAATCATTATATAATTGACGGGACACCTGCTGATTGTGTTCATATAGCTCTTACATGCTTAATTAAAGAAGAAATCGATATTGTTGTCTCTGGCATTAATTTGGGCGCTAATCTTGGGGATGATGTCATATATTCAGGTACAGTAGCTGCCGCTCTTGAAGGTAGGCATTTAAAAATGTCCCCAATTGCAATTTCTCTTGTATCTTCTATATATATGGATATTAAAAGATCAGCGATAGTTAGCAAAGAGATAATAAACCAAATAGTTAATAATAAAATCATTTATAAAAATACACTTTTAAATGTGAATATACCTGATACACCTAAACATTTAGATGCCTCCAAAATTGAATATACTAGACTTGGCGTAAGAGATTTACCTTTACCAGCATCAAAGATATTAAAAAAAGACGGCTATTATAGGATTGGCGGAGCCGGAGCACCTAAAGATAATGGCAAAAAAACAGATTTTTTTGCAATAGAAAATAATAAAATATCTATAACTCCAATTCTTTATGATTTAACGAACAACAATTTATTAGAAAAAATATAAATATGAGTATTGATTTTAAAAAGTTTTCTGGAACTGGAATGACATCTGATTCATCACGAATTAAACTAATTGAAAACTTGAAAAATAATGGTATTACAGATTTAAGAGTATTATCAATTATGAGGCAGGTACCAAGACACATATTTGTGGATGAAGCTATATCTTCAAAAGCATATGATAATATCGCATTACCAATTGGCAAAGCTCAAACAATTTCGCAACCTTTGATAGTAGCTAAAATGACAGAAATTATTTTAAAAAATAACCCAAAAAGAATACTAGAAATTGGAACTGGATCAGGATACCAAGCTGTAATATTATCTTTATTGGTTGATAAAGTATATACAATAGAAAGAATTGAATTATTGCATGAAAAATCAAAAAAAATTTTTAAAAAAATTGGTGTCAATAATATATATACCAAGTTTTCTGATGGAAATAACGGATGGAAACAAAAAGCTCCCTTTGATTCTATAATTGTAACAGCAGGTGCAAAAAGTTTACCCCTTAATTTAATTGACCAACTTTCTGAAAATAATGGGGTATTACTTTCTCCGATAGAAGATAACGGAAAACAGTATTTAAAATCTATAACTAAAACAAATAATGATTTATTTGAAAAAGTACATGGAATAGTAAAATTTGTACCATTGCTTGATGGAACAACACCATGAATTTCTTTTCTAAACTTTTTGACAAAATTATAAATTTAGCTAAAAATAAAAATAGTGAAAAATATCTGTATTTCGTTAGTTTTATAGAGTCTTTTATATTTCCTGTACCGCCTGACGTACTTTTAGCTCCAATTGCTTTAACTAAAAAAATTCATTGGGCAAAAGTTGCTGTATATACAACTTTTTACTCAGTACTTGGTGGGATTATAGGCTATATATTAGGCATTTATCTTTTTGAAAT
>JAYOZO010000020.1:5663-12302 GCA_038154165.1 Thiothrix sp. | reverse complement strand
AATATTTTGAGCATATAGGTTTTGTTATTATAATAGTGTTTGTATATTTTATTATTAGCAAGTATTTTTAAAAAATGAAAAATCATATAAAATATAACCATCTTATTTTAATTTTTTCTATATGCTGTTCATCTTGTACTAAGATACATACACATAGTGCTAAGACTCCAATTCCTGAAAAAGAACCTATTAAAGAACGAGTTTACTTTACATATGGGTTAAAATCAAAAAAGGCAAAGGAATCTGGTGATGTCTATATCGTTAAAACTGGAGATACATTATCATCTATAGCGTTTATATATGACATTGATTACCTAACAATAGCTAAGTGGAATAATATTAAGAAGCCATATAAAATAAATATCGGCGATGAAATAATTATTAAATCAGATATATATAGAGAATTACCGGTTAAGCAAAAATCAATAGTTAAATTAGCTAGTAACATTAAGTGGACAAGACCACATAATGGAGTAGTCTCAAAAAAATTTTCATATAGTGATATTGGAAAAAAGGGAATTGATATATCAGGAAATATAGGTGATGACATTGTTTCGGCGGCAGATGGGGTTGTTGTATACTCTGGAAATGGTATAAAAGGTTATGGAAACTTAATTATTATCAAACATAATGATATTTTTCTATCAGCATATGCACATACGCAAGCAATAATGGTAAAAGAAGATACTTTTGTAAAAAAAGGTCAAAAAATTGCTAAACTTGGAGACACAGATTCTATAAAACCAATTTTACACTTTCAAATAAGAAAAAATGGGAAATCTATAGACCCAGAAAAATATATTCCTTGATTTAATTAAAAATAAAAAAACTTATAAAACTTCTATTTTCAGCAAGCAAAATATTATGACTACTACAAGCTGAAGCAATATTCATAAACTCAATACCAATATTTATATTATTTAACTCTAAAATAATTGGCGTTTTATCAATGTTACCTGTATTATTTGAACCTATAATTACAAAATTTATATTATCTTCTATATTTTTTATTATATATTCATGAGAAATATCATTAATATTTATTTTGCATTTAGAAATTTTATTTTCTGGAGGAACTATTACATTATAATTATATTCTTTATTTTTTAATGTTATAGAATTTTTTGAATATGATTTAATAATATTAGAATTTTTATTAAAATTTTGTTCACTAAATTTCATAATATTAATATAGCATAAATATATTTTAATTAGTTACAAAAAAAATGTCAGAAGAATTTTACAGGATTAGTAGATTACCGCCTTATATATTTAATATAGTAAATGAATTAAAAATCATAGCTAGAAAAAAAGGTAATGATATTATTGATTTTGGTATGGGTAATCCTGATCAAAAAACACCAACCCATATTATTGAGAAAATGAAAGAATGCTCTGATAAAGACAGTGTTCACAGATATTCAAGTTCAAGAGGAATCCCTAGATTAAGAAAAGCTATATCAAATTGGTATGAAGATAGATTTAATGTATCTATTAATTATGAAGATGAAGCTATTGTAACAATTGGTTCGAAAGAAGGATTAGCTCACTTATCTTTAGCAACACTTAACCATGGTGATTCTGTTATTGTTCCAAGTCCTGCATACCCTATACATCCTTATGGAGCTGTGATTGCAGGAGCTGAAATTATATATATAAAGGTTGAAAACGATAACGATAAATTTTTTCAATCCCTAGATTCAGCTATCAATAATTCCTGGCCTACGCCAAAGATGATTATTGCAAATTTTCCATCTAATCCAACTACTAAATGTGTTGATATTAGCTTTCTTGAAGAATTAGTTCGAATTGCTAAAAAATATAATATTTATCTTGTTCATGATATTGCATACGCTGATATTGTTTTTGATGGTTATAAAGCGCCATCTATTTTTCAAGTAAAAGGCGCAAAAAATATATCTGTAGAATTTTATACGTTATCAAAATCATATAATATGCCTGGCTGGAGAATTGGTTTTATGTGCGGAAATAAAAAATTAGTTAACGCCTTGTCAAGAATTAAATCTTATATTGATTATGGGACATATACGCCTTTGCAAGTTGGGGCAATAGCAGCTTTAGAAGGTCCACAAGACTGTGTAAAAGACATCGTGAATATGTATAAGAGCAGAAGAGATGTATTGTGCAAAGGTTTAAATGATATTGGGTGGAATGTTAAAAGTCCATTAGCAACAATGTTTGTATGGGCAGAAATTCCAGATAAGTATAAAAGTATTGGATCATTAGAATTCAGTAAATTGTTGCTAAAAGAAAATAATGTTGCAGTATCTCCAGGAATTGGCTTTGGTATACACGGTGAAGATTTTGTAAGATTTAGCTTGATTGAAAACGAACAAAGAACTAAGCAAGCTATTAGAAATTTAAAAAATATTATATAATTAAAATTTATGGAAAATAAAATTATTAAAATTGGAATTGCAGGGGTTGGCATTGTTGGGTGCGGCGTAATTAATCTTTTAAAGAAAAATAGTGAAGAAATATTTAAAAGAACCGGATTCAATATAAAAATTGTTTGCGTATCTGCTAATAATATAAATAAAAAAAGAGACTGTAATATAGATGAATTCACTTTCTATAAAGATCCCATTAAAATGATTGAAAATGAAGATATCGATATAATTGTGGAATTAATTGGTGGCGAAACAATCGCAAGAAATGTTGTAATTAAATCTTTAGAAAAAAATATACATGTTGTTACCGCAAACAAAGCTTTAATAGCTTTACATGGTAATGAAATATCTGATATTGCTGAGAAAAATAATTGTGATGTAGCATTTGAGGCATCTGTTGCTGGAGCTGTTCCTATAATAAAGGTTATAAAAGAATCCCTTAATGCTAATAAAATTGAATGGATTGCTGGTATCATAAATGGTACAACAAATTATATTCTTACCAGCATGTTTAATGCAAAAAAAGATTTTAAGGATGTTTTAAAAGAAGCGCAAGATTTAGGCTATGCAGAATCCGATCCATCATTCGATGTTAGTGGTATAGATGCTGCACATAAATTAACTATACTATCATCAATATCATTTGGTATTAATTTAAATTTTGAAAAAGTTTACATAGAAGGTATTGAAAATATTGAGCTAGATGATCTTAGTTTTGCAAAAGAATTGGGCTATGTAATTAAGCATTTGGCAATAGCAAGATCAAATGAAAAGGGTATTGAGCTTAGAGTTCATCCTTGTCTAATACCAAAATCAAGACTTTTGGCTAATGTTGATGGCGTTAAAAATGCGGTTGTTGTTTCTGCTGATGCATCTGGGTCGACGCTTTATTATGGTGCCGGAGCGGGGAGCTTTGCTACAGCATCGTCAGTTGTTTCTGATATTATAAATGTTTCAAAAAATATAGTTTATAATTCAAATGGTAATATACCTCTGCTTAATTACCAACCAAATAAACTAAAAAAAGTAAATATATTAAAAATAGAGCAAATTAAATCAAGATATTATTTGAGAATTAGGGTTGCTAATAAATCTGGAGTACTTGCAGATATAACAAAAATATTAGGTTCTAAGTCAATTAGCATAGAGTCTATACTTCAAAAAAAGGACTTAGTGAATGATAATAATGTTCCAATAGTTTTGATAACACATGAAGTTTTAGAAAATAATATTATCAAAGCTCTATCTAGCATTGAAAATTTAGATGTAGTTAAAGGTAAGATAGTAAAAATTAGAATAGAAGAATTAAATTAGTCTTTTATGAAATATTATTTTTAATATAATTTTTTACAGAATCAGAATTATTATCCAACTCAATAAATTTTTCACTGCCAGTTAAAATATTTTTTAAAGAATCAGGCTGCTCGGGATAAATTCCTATAGATTTATAAATAGAATCAGGAAATTTAGCTGGATGTGCACAAGCAAGTGAAATATTTACATTATTATTTTTTAAGCTATCCATAATATTTAAACTAGTTGCTGTATGCGGATCAGCGATATAATTATATTTTTCATAGAATTTTTTTATTGTTTCCGAAGTAATTATATCATTGATTGATTTTGATTTATAAAAAAGCTTTAAGCGTTCTAATGTACTTCCTGTTATATTATACATTTTATTTATTCTAAACGAATCCATTAAAACTTTAAGTTTATCTGAATTATAATCAAGTAACTCAAATAATTGTCTTTCGAAGTTACTAGAAATTTGAATATCCATACTTGGACTTATTGTGCTTTTTACTTGCTTTAATGACATGTCGCCATTATTAATTGTACGATGCATAATGTCATTTGAGTTTGTCGCAACGTATAACTTTTCTATTGGTAGTCCCATAAGTCCTGAAATATGAGCTGCATAAACGTTTCCAAAATTTCCTGTAGGTACTATAAAATTAATTTTTTTATTTTTATTTTCAATTTGCAAATAAGCCCAGAAAAAATATACTGATTGAGAAATTATTCTTGCCCAATTTATTGAATTAATTGCAGATAAAGATGTTAATTTTTTTAGATCTTCCGAGACAAATAATTTTTTTACAATATTTTGGCAGTCGTCAAAATTACCGTTTATAGCTATATTGAAAACATTATCTGATTTAACAGATGTCATTTGTTTTCGTTGAATTTCAGATGTTTTATTTTTTGGGTGTAATATAAATATATTTATATTATCTTTATCTTTGCAAGCGTCTATTGCGGCTGAGCCTGTATCGCCAGAAGTAGCTCCTATTACCGTTATTTTTTTATTTTTTTTTTTTAAATAGTACTGAAATAGGTTGCCAAGCATTTGTAGTGGATAATCTTTAAAAGCAAGAGTTGGCCCATGAAATAGCTCAAGTATAAATTTATTCTCATCTATATTTTTAAGGGGTGCTATTTTATCATGCGTAAATACTTTATAGGTATCATCGGCAATATACTTAAGTTCAGATTCTGATATTGTATTGCCAACATAATTAAGTAGTATTTTTGTTGCAAGTTCACTATATGATAAGTTTTTAATATCTAATATATTGATACTAGGCCATTTTTTTGGCATATATAAACCACCATCAGGAGCTAATCCTTCTATAATTATTTCATCAAAACTTTTATTCAATAAAGAATTTCTTGTACTAAAATATTTCATTTAATTTTTTTCTCTGTTAATTTTCGCGCGATACCTATATAGTCTTTTGGAGATAATTTCAGGAGATATTCTTTAACCTTATCATCTAAATCACAAGATTTTATTATAGAATGAATAGTTTCTTTGTTTAAGTTTTTTCCTCTAGTAGAATTCTTAATAATGTCATAGCTATTATCAATGTTATGAAATCTCATTACTGTCTGTATTGGCTCCGCTAAAAGTTCCCAGCTATCATTTAAATCATTATTTATTTTTTTTGTATTGATATCAATTTTATTCATGCCTTTAATCAATGATGTTATTGATAAATAAAAATGGGCATATACAACACCTAAATTTCTTAATACAGTTGAATCAGTTAAATCTCTTTGAAATCTTGATATTTGTAATTTTTTTCCAATAGATTGCGACATTGATGATACTATTTCTAAATTACCCTCGGCATTTTCAAAATTTATTGGATTAACTTTATGAGGCATTGTTGATGAACCTACTTCAGATTTTATTTTTTTTTGTTTTATGTAGTCCAGCATAATATACATCCAAATATCTCTTGAAAAATCAATCAAGATATTTGAAATCAATGAAATATCATTTAAAGATTCAGCAATCCAATCATGATTTTCAATTTGTGTTGTATTCTCATTTTGTTTTAATCCTAGATTATTAAGAAACCTTTTTGTTTCAATATTCCATTTAATTTGTGGCAAAACAAAATAGTGAGCATTATAATTTCCAACAGCGCCATTCATTTTTCCAAAAATTTCTCTAGTTTCGAAATAATTTAGCTGTTTTTTAATTCTTGAGGTAAAAACTTTTAATTCTTTTCCAAAAGTTGTTGGTGATGCTTTTTGCCCATGTGTCCTGGATACCATTGCAATATTTGAATATTTATTTTCAAATTTATTTATAATTTTTAGCAATTCATTTATTTTTTTTAATAAGATTTTTCTTGTTTCTATAAACATTAATGCATAAGAGATATTATTAATATCTTCAGAAGTTGCGCAAAAATGAATAATTTCTTTTTTATTTCTTAGAGTGTTATGCTTATCAAATTTTTCAATTAAAAAGTATTCAATTGATTTAACATCATGGTTTGTTATATTTTCAATTTTTTTTATATTTTTAGCGTCATTTATGTTATAATTCTTATGAATATTATTTAAGTATGTTTTTTCTTCCTGATTAAGATTAAATTTTTTTTTGATAGGACTTAACGAGCATAAAAATATAAACCATTTAATCTCTACGTATAAACGTTTATTTATCAATCCGTACTCACTATTTATATCTTTGAGAGATTGTTCAATTTGAGATGAATATCTTCCGTCAATAGGTGATATTGCTTTCAAATTCGAGTAGTCGTCTTTATTTGCCATTTTTTAACTTTGCGGTAGTAATTAACGATTAGATTATACTATAATTATATAATTAATGTTAATTAAGAGATTATTATCAACATGAATAAAATAAAAAAAAAATTTAAAGTAGAAAAAGATAGCATGGGCGAGGTTAAGATACCTATAGATG
>JAYOZO010000020.1:0-5609 GCA_038154165.1 Thiothrix sp. | reverse complement strand
TAATTTGGTAATGCCTCAGGAATTTATTATTAGTCTTTTAAAAATTAAGATTGCTGCGGCAGAAGCAAATTACAAACTCAAATTGATTGATAAGAAAATTTCTGATGCAATATGTAAAAGCTCTAAATATTTAATTGAAAATTATGATGCTAATAATTTTCCGTTAGATGTTTTTCAAACCGGCTCTGGAACTAGCACAAATATGAATGTGAATGAAGTTATTGCTAATATTGCTAGTATGAAGTATAAAACAAAAGTTCATCCAAATGATCATGTAAATATGTCGCAAAGTTCTAATGATGTAATTCCAACCGCAATTAATCATTGTGCATTTATATTGGCATCTAAAAATCTTTTGCCTTCATTGGTTAAACTATCAAAAACTATTAATTTAAAAGCAAAAAAAATAAAAAATATTGTAAAGACAGGTAGAACGCATCTAATGGATGCAATGCCTATAACTTTTGAACAAGAATTATCTGGCTGGAAATCTCAAATCGATGATAATATAAATAGTCTAAAATCTTGTTTGTTAAGAATAAAGCGACTTCCAATAGGAGGAACTGCAGTAGGCACTGGAATTAATGCGCATACTTTATTTGCCAAAGAATTTTTAATATCAATTAATAAAAATTCAAAATTTAAATGTGTTGAAAAAAAAAATAAATTTGAAGGTTTGAGCTCCCAAGATGATTCGGTTTTTTACAGTTCTCACCTTAAGTCCATAGCTATATCACTTACTAAAATTTCTAATGATTTGAGATGGATGAATTCAGGTCCTGGATCTGGAATTAGTGATATAACTTTAAAATCTTTACAGCCAGGAAGCAGTATTATGCCAGGTAAAGTAAATCCAGTTATTCCTGAGTCAGCTATTATGGCTTGCTATCAAGTAATTGGAAATGACACAACAATTATGCTCTGCGGGCAATCAGGAAATTTTCAGCTTAATGTTACGCTGCCAGTTATAGCATATAATATTGTTCAAAGTACTATCCTTGTTTCTAATATTGCTGATAGTTTAGGTGAAAAAGCTATATCTAGCTTTGAAGTTAATAAGGATATTATTAATCGATCATTAAATACAAATCCAATATTAGTTACAGCATTAAATCGATTAATTGGCTATGAGAAGGGCGCATATATAGCAAAAAAAGCATACAAACTTGGCTTACCTATTATAGAAGTTGCAAAGATGGAAACGGATCTTTCTGAAAAAGATCTAAAAAAAATTTTAAATCCAATGATTTTAACAAAAGGCGGTATAAAATAACTTTAGGCAGCAATTTGCTTTAAAACATATTGTAGAATTCCGCCGCTTTTAAAATATTTTATTTCTTGAGGTGTATCAATTCTTACATTTACCTCAAAAGATATTTTTTTATCGTCGCCTAAAGCTTCTACTTTTACGGTTTTTGCTTCACCGCTTTTAATTTCGCTGATTGTAAATTCTTCTGTGCCTTTGAGACCGTATTTATCTCCATTCTCACCTTCTTTAAATTGAAGTGGCAGGATACCCATTCCTACTAGGTTTGATCTATGAATTCTTTCAAAGCTTTCCGCAATAACTGCAACGACTCCTTGAAGCTTTGGACCTTTTGCCGCCCAATCTCTTGATGAGCCACTTCCATATTCTTTACCAGCAATAATTATTGTAGGTACTGATTCATCTTTGTATTTCATTGCTGCGTCAAATATTGTCATTTCTTGACCGGAAGGGATGTGCTTTGTAAAACCTCCTTCAATATGAGGAACTAATTTATTTTTTAGTCTAATGTTAGCAAAAGTTCCTCTCATCATTACTTCATGATTTCCTCTTCTGGATCCGTAAGAATTAAATTCGCTAGGCTTTACATTTTTGCTTATTAAATATTTTCCAGCTGGGCTATCTTCTTTAATATTACCAGCTGGTGATATATGGTCAGTAGTTACAGAGTCACCTAAGTAAGCAAGTACACGAGCTGATTCAATTTTGTCAATAACTAAATCATTTTCAGAAATACCCTCGAAGTAAGGTGGATTAGCAATGTACGTAGAGTCATCCCATTCATATTGATTACTATTAGTTATCTTTATATTTTTCCATTCATCTTCTCCATCATATATATCTTTATATGAATTTTTAAATTGCTCAGATGTTAAGGAAGAATTCAAAATATCATTGATTTCTTGATTTGATGGCCATACATCTTTAAGGTAAATTTCTTTGCCATTATCGGATATTCCTAATGGTTCTTTTGTGATATCAATTTTCATTGAGCCTGCAATTGCGTATGCTATAACTAGCGGAGGTGATGCTAAATAATTTAGTTTTACTTCTGCATGAACTCGGCCTTCAAAGTTTCTATTTCCTGATAAAACTGATGCAGCAATGATATTATTTTGCTTAATTCCATGGCTTATTTCTTCAATTAATGGCCCGGAGTTACCAATACAAGTTGCGCATCCGTATCCAACATTATGAAAACCAAGTTCTTCCATTGGTTGCATAAGATTTGAATTTTTAAGATATTCTGTTACAACCATTGATCCTGGCGCTAATGATGTTTTAACCCAAGGCTTTCTATTTAGTCCAAATTCTCTTGCTTTTTTTGCAACTAAACCAGCTGCAATCATAACTCCTGGATTTGATGTGTTGGTGCACGATGTTATAGCAGCAATAACTATATCTCCATTGTCTATTTCAAAAGATTCCTTCCCAAGAGAAATATTTACAGGGCTATTACTTGGGTTCAGCTTTTTAAGTTCTTTTTCAAATGAAATTTTTGCATCTTTTAAATTAATTCTATCTTGAGGTCTTTTTGGCCCAGCTATGGAAGGAAGAATCTCTGAGATATTTAATTCAATATTCTCAGAATATTGTGCATTTTCACAATTTTCCCTAGTTAAACCTATTTTTTTTGAGTAAGTATCTATTAAATCTATATGATCTTTGTCTCTATTTGATATCTTTAAAAAGTTTATTGTTTCTTCATCAATTGGAAAAATACCGCAAGTTGCGCCATATTCTGGTGCCATATTAGCTATTGTAGCTCTATCTCCGAGAGATAAGTTATCTAAGCCGTCACCATAAAATTCTACGAATTTTCCAACAACGCCGTGTTTTCTTAGAATTTCTACAATATTTAATACAAGGTCAGTTGCGGTAGTTCCTTCTGCTAATTTTCCTGTTAATTTAAAGCCAACTACTTTAGGAATAAGCATAGAAATTGGTTGACCTAACATTGAAGCCTCAGCTTCAATACCTCCAACACCCCAGCCAAGAACACCTATGCCATTAATCATTGTTGTATGAGAATCTGTTCCTACAACTGTATCTGGATATGCATACTTAACATTATCTCTTTCATTTATAAAAATACATCTTGCTAAAAATTCAATATTTATTTGATGAACAATTCCTGTATCAGGCGGAACAACTTTAAAGTTTGAGAATGTTGATTGCCCCCACTTTAAAAATTTGTATCTCTCTAAATTTCTTTTATATTCAAGTTGAGAATTTAAATCAAAAGCGTTAGAGCTACCAAAATTATCAACTTGAACTGAATGATCAATAACTAATTCTGCAGGTTGCAAAGGATTAATATCTTCTGGATTTTTTCCAAGTTTTTTTATCGCGTCTCGCATCGCTGCTAAATCAACGACAGCAGGAACACCAGTAAAATCTTGCATTAAAACTCTAGCAGGACGAAAAGCAATTTCTTTTTTTGCCGCATTATCTGTCCAATTTATTACTGATTCTATGTCATTTTTTGTAACTGTAATGTCATCCTCATATCGTAAGAGATTTTCTAGTAAAATTTTTATAGAATATGGAAGCTTATCTACACCATTAATTTTAGATATATCAAATATAGTGTAATTATTTCCGCCGCATATAATTTCAGATTTTGTATTAAAACTATTTTTCATTAAATTATCCTTTTTTATTAAATAAATAATCTCTCGCATTTATTTAAAATTTCATTTCTTTTAAACATTAAATGCCACTTCGAGCCACCAAGCTCATTCCATAAAAACGCAGCTCTTATGCTGCACAATAATAATGCTCTTATTAATGTTGAATTTTTATTCAAATATTCTCTTGAACCGCTTATAATAATCCTTGGCTTTATCGGGCTAACATATTCTTTATAAATCTGCCCAGAATATTCAATTTGATAACTCAAATTTTTAGACATAATACTATTATTATGATAATTATCAATTTTTTTTCTGATATTGTTTTTTAAGTTATTCATTTTATTTATTTTTTTTTGTAAAATTATTGATGATAGGGTATATTTTTGAATATTGATTAAAGACATATCATTCTTCCCGTTAAGAATTTCTTTTAATACTGTTAACCCATCAATTAATTTTGTTTGATCATAATAAATTTTTTTTGTATTCATAGACTCTGTTATAAATACACTTTTTACTAGCATTTCAATATCACTTATAGTTTCAAAATTTGAAATAGAAAATTTATCAATTAGGTATGAACATTGTAAAATTACACAAAGACTTATTATATAATCATCATTTATAATTATTTTATTAAACATGTGATATAATACCACCGCCCAAGCATATATCTTTATTGTAAAAAACTAATGATTGCCCTGGTGCTGGAGCTCTAATTTTATTTTTTGATTTAACGATATACATATTATTTTCTTTTTTTATTACATTGCATTTATATTTTTCCCCAAGATGTCTTATTTGGCAAAATATATTTTTATTAAGAATATCGTCATCATTATTTGTTATTATCTCAAGATCTTTTATATAAATTTTACTATGATATAGAAGTTCATTGTTGTTACCTTGGCAGACATAAAGATTATTATTTTCTATATCCTTTTTGTAAACATACCATGGTAAATTTTTTGTATTTTTAATTCCGCCAATACCAATCCCTTCTCTTTGACCAATTGTTGAATAAAACATACCTTTGTGTTTGCCAATTATTTCGTTTTTCTCATTTAATATCTCACCAGGTTTATCATCAATATATTTTTTAATAAAATTTTTAAATTTTTTATTACCAATGAAGCATATACCCATGCTTTCTTTTTTGTTGTATGATTTAAAATTATTTTTTTTTGCTAATTTTATTACATTAGACTTTTCTATGTCTGCTAAAGGAAATATAACTTTAGATAATTGCTCTTGATTTAACGAATGTAGGAAATATGTTTGATCTTTTCTTTTATCTAAGGGTATTTTTAGCATATGTAAATTATCTTTTTTTGAAATCATAGCATAGTGACCAGTTGCAATTTTTTCGAATCCTAGTTGTTTTGCATAGTCTATAAAAACTTTAAATTTTATATGCTTGTTGCACAAAATATCAGGGTTTGGCGTGAAGCCTTTCTTATAGTTTTCTATAAAGCTTTTAAAAATATTATTCCAGTATTCGTCAGAAAAATTAACTTTGTGCAACTTAACATTTAGTTTATTGCAGGCGTCTTCTGCATATATTAAGTCTTCTTTAGCATTACATACCGTATCATCATCTTCGTCCCAATTTTTCATAAAAAGAGCCTCGACATTATAACCTTTGTCTTTAAGAATTTTCATTGATACAGTTGAGTCAACCCCACCAGAAACTGCTACAATAATAT
>JAYOZO010000019.1:14703-17762 GCA_038154165.1 Thiothrix sp. | reverse complement strand
GAGATGTTGTAGGCAAAAATAAAATGGATTATATTCTTAGAGAGGGAAGAACAGAAATTTCAAATAAAACTGAGCAATTAATGCAGCAAGTTTTAGATAGTTATCAAGCAGGAATACAAGTCACAACCGTTAATCTTCAGGATTCTCAGCCACCTAATGCTGTTCAAGATGCATTTCAGGATGCAACAAAAGCAAGAGAAGATATGGAGCGTTATAAAAATGATGCACAAGCATATGCAAATGAAATTGTTCCTCAAGCTCGAGGAGAAGCTGCACGTATGATACAAGATGCACTTGCTTATAAGGAAAGAGTTATAGCGAATGCTGAAGGTGATGCTGATAGGTTTTTAAAACTTCTAAAAGAATATAAACGTGCCCCAGAAGTCACAAGAAAACGTTTGTACATGGACTCTCTAGAATCAGTATTATCAAATAGTTCAAAATTGATGATTGATATTAAAGCTGGAAATAACCTAATGTTATTACCATTAGACAAAATTATTTCATCGCCTGAAATTAAAAATATAAACGAACAAGAAAATCTTGATAATGAATTTATTAAGAAAGAAGAAAATATTAGAGAGGGAAGATAATGAATACAAAATTGCTATTTTTTATTGGCGGGTTATTCTTAATTATAAGTTCAACAACTTTTTTTGTTAAAGAAACTGAAAGAGCAATGGTTTTCCAATTAGGAGAAATTAAAAGAGATGACCTAAAGCCGGGGCTGCATTTTAAGTTACCTTTAGTTAATAATGTTAGAAAATTTGATGCAAGAATCTTAACAATGGATGCTAAACCGGAGCTATTTTTAACAAGCGAAAAAAAGAATATGTCAGTAGACTTTTTTGTAAAATGGAGAATTGCAAATGTAAAGTCATATTACAAGTCGACATTAGGTGACAGAGCAAGAGCTGAAGGACGAATTACTCAAATTGTAAAAGATGAATTGAAGAACCAATTTGGTATTAGAACAATTCAGCAAGCAATCTCGGGTGAAAGAGAAGAAATAATGCAAGAGCTTCAATCTAAAGCGCAATTTGATGCATCTGAACTTGGTATAGAGCTTGTAGATGTTAGAATCAGCAGAATAGAGCTTCCTGGAGATGTTAGTGAGTCTGTATATCAACGTATGAGAGCTGAAAGAAGTAGAACTGCTAAGGATTTTCGAGCAAGAGGAAAAGAAACTGCTGAAAATATTAGGGCGCAGGCTGATAAAAAAAGAACTGTGATTATAGCTGAAGCATATAGAACAGCAGAACAAGAGCGCGGTTATGGTGATGCAAAATCTACAGCAATTTATGCTAATGCCTATGGTCAAGACCCTGAGTTTTATGCTTTTACCAGAAGCTTAAAAGCATATATTAATTCGTTTAAAAATAAGTCTGATATGTTAGTTATTGATCCAGATTCTGATTTTTTTAAATATTTTAAAGATGTAAAATAGGTCAAAAATAATAATAAATCTAAAAAATTAATAAAATTATGACAAGCACAAAGTGGATATTACCGGATGGTATAGATGATATCTTACCTGAGCAAGCTTACTGGCTTGAAATAAAAAGAAGAGAAGTAATTGATACTTTCTTTAAATATGGCTATGGTTTAGTCATACCACCCTTAATAGAATATTCTGACTCATTGCTAAATAACATTAGCAAAGATTTAGACCTTCAGACAATAAAATTTACAGATCAAGAAACTGGCAAACAATTAGCATTAAGAGCAGATATAACATCACAAATTTCCAGAATATGTTCAACATATAATTACAATCAAAAGATAAATAGATATTGTTATTTTGATAATGTTGTACGTGCTAAGAATACTGATTCAAAAAAATCTAGAATACCTATACAGGCTGGCGCAGAATTAATAGGAAATTTTGAAATAAATAATGATATAGAAATTGTTAATTTAATGATTGACGTTGTAAAAAAATTTACTAAAAAAAAAATATTTCTTGATATAGGACATGTCGGGATTTTTAAAAAATTAATTTCTAATATCAAACTTGATAATGAAAAAGAAAAAAAAATTAAAAGCTTAATAAGAAGCAAATCCAGCTCAGAAATTAAAAAATACTTGAATTTGCTTGACATTAACGAAGACATAAAAAACTGCTTAAGTGATTTTCCTAAAATGCATGGTAATGTTGATAATATAAAAACTCACTCGGAAATATTAAAAGTTTTTGATAAAAATATTGATAACGATATAAATTATATAATTCAGCTTTGTAAAAATATAAGCAAATCTCATCAAGATGTTGAAATAAAATATGATTTTTGTGAGTTACAAGGATTTGACTATGAAAATGATGTTATTTTTTGTGCTTATATTGAAAACGTAAGTGATGAAGTCGCTATTGGGGGAAGATATGATTGTGACGGAAAACAAGGTATTGGTTTTAGTGCTGATATTAGATATTTAATTAATTGTCAAAAATTTAAAAATAAAATATCAAATAAATCCGGAAAATGGGTGATTGAGGATTAATATGAATAGAAGTATTGCTATTTTAGGGGCCCAATGGGGAGACGAGGGTAAAGGGAAAATTGTAGATTTACTTACGAAAAATTGTGACGCTGTAATAAGATTTCAAGGGGGGCATAACGCCGGTCATACTCTAGTAGTAGATAATAAAACTACAATTCTTCATTTGATTCCTTCTGGGATATTGCATAAAGGCGTTAAATGTATAATTGGTAATGGAGTAGTATTATCTTTAGATGCGCTGTCAGAAGAAATAAATATTTTAAAATCAAGTAATATTAATATCGAAGGACGCTTGTTAATGTCAGATAACTGCCCTTTAATTTTACCTATCCATATTGCTTTAGATAAGGCTAGGGAGCTTAAAAAGGGTAAAGCAAAAATTGGTACCACAGGGAGAGGTATTGGGCCAGCTTACGAAGATAAAATTTCAAGAAGAGGTGTTAGATTAGGTGATATTTCTAATCCTGAAACACTATTAGAAAAAATTAAAGAACTACTTGATTATCATAATTTTATTTTAAAAAATTATTATAAGAGTGATACTTTTGATGCATTAGAGA
>JAYOZO010000019.1:10408-14693 GCA_038154165.1 Thiothrix sp. | reverse complement strand
GCTTAATAGGCAATATAATTTGTATAAAGATTATATTATCGATGTACCAAGTTATATTGAGTCTTTATTTTTACAAAATAAAAGAATTGTGTTCGAGGGCGCGCAAGGAACTCTACTTGATATTGATCACGGAACATATCCGTTTGTTACATCATCAAATACAACAGTAGGAGGTATTTTTACAGGGTCAGGGATATCTCCAAAAAGATTAGATTATACTCTAGCGATTGTAAAAGCATACACCACAAGAGTTGGTTCTGGTCCATTTATGACAGAATTATTTGACGCAAATGGCAAGCTGCTCTCAGATCTAGGACATGAGTATGGAGCAACAACCGGAAGGCAAAGAAGATGCGGGTGGCTAGATTTAGTTGCATTAAAAAGATCAATAATTATAAATGGATTTTCAGGCATATGTTTAACAAAACTTGATGTCTTAGATGAATTTGAGACTATTAAAATATGCGTAGAATATAAAAATAAAAAACCAATATATAAAGAATATAAAGGCTGGAGAGAAAATATTTCTGAAGTTAAAAAATATAAAGATCTTCCAGAAAATGCAAGAAAATATATTGAAGATATTCAAAGATATTTAGATGTTCCAATAGATATAATTTCTAATGGACCAGGAAGAGAGCAAAATATAATTGTAAGAAAATTTTTTTAAATTTGGTAGTAATTTATGCATATTAAATTAAATCAAATTAACATTATATTTTCGTATGCGCTACCAGTTGCTGCATTTTCATTGTTAATATCTTCAGCATTGACTAATATATTTATATTAATATCTGTTTTATATGCATTACAACATTGTATTAGAAATTCAAATTTTAAAACAATTTTTGAAAAAAAATTTTTTAAAGTTATTTATTTATTATTTTTTCTTCTTTTGTGTTCATCAATATACAGTGTAGCTGATACAGTTGAGATTGTAAGTTTACTAAAAAAATATATAAAACTACTTTATATTCCTATTTTATATTATCTAATTAAGGTGCAAAAAAATGAAAAAATTATTATTGAATTTTTTATATATGGTTGCTCAATAATTCTTTTTTTATCATATGCAAAATATTATAATTTTTTTGATTTTAGTTTTTTTTATGATTTTTTAAAATATATAAATTTAGCTAATGTACAGGAAAAAATAATAATAACTAGAGCATCAATTTTTCAAAACTATATTATTCAAGGAATAATTTTATCTTTTTATTCATTCTTATGCCTATATTTAGCAACAAAGAAAAATAGTTTTATTTATTATATATTATCTTTTTTATCTTTTATTAATGTTTTATTTTTAAATGATTCAAGAGCTGCTTATATAATAATTTTATGCTTAACTTTAATATCTTTTTATAAAATTATTACTAATAATAAAATTAGAATTTGTTTTTTATCAATTTTTATTTCATTTATGTTTACCCAATATGCAAGTAATTTTGAAAAAAGAGTTGGTAATATAGCTAGTGATGTAAAACTTATCGAAAATAATAATTACAAATCTTCTTTAGGCTTAAGATTAACCTGGGCTAAGATTGGTTTAAATAATCTCATAGAACGCCCATTTTATGGATATGGAGTAGGATCTTATAAAGTTACTACTGAAAAATATCCGTATGATTCTCAAACTAAGGATAAGCAATATTTTGTTACAAGTAATCCACATAATGAATTTATAAGCATATCCTCACAATTAGGATTACCGGGTTTAATATTATTTTTACTATTCATGCTATATTTAATTAAAGAATCATCCGGGGTGTTATCTATTGGAGCTTCAGTATTAGTGATTATTTCTTCAACTTTTAACAGCGCTTTTTACGATAATATGCTAGGATTATTTTTAGTAATAATTATAAGTCTTTTATACCAAAAAAAATTTAAGATTGAAAAATAAAAATAATGAACTTTTTTAAAAATAACTTAGCAGTAAAGGATTTTATCTTTTCTATTAAAAATTATTACTCTTGGTCATATTTATCTTATTTTGATTTAAAATTAAAATATAGAAGAACCTTTTTAGGTCCTTGGTGGGTCGTTCTAGGTATTGCTATATCAGCAACAGCAATGTGCTTTTTGTGGAGTACAATTTTTAGTCTAGATTGGAAATCATATTTAACATATTTATTTTCTGGATTTATTATTTGGATGTGGATTAGTCAGCAAATAATTGATGCACCTGAGGTATTTTCAGACGCTGCACAATATATTAAGGCTTATCCAAATAATCCATTATTTTATGTATTTAGGCATTGTTTTTCTAGCTTCCTAATTTTTTTGCATCACATTCCCTTAATAATTTTGATTTCAATATTCGTTAATCATAAAATTGATTTAATTGTATTGTTTTCATTGCCTTTAGGCCTACTTATAGTTTTTATAAACTCTATTTTATTTAGTTCAAATATTGGTATGCTTGCTGCAAGATATAGAGATATAGGCCCATTAATTAAATCCTTAATGCCGCCAATGCTCTTGTTGACCCCAGTTTTATGGAAACCTGAAATGCTTGGCGCCTACTCATCTTACGTATATATTAATCCATTTACATATTTTGTTGGTATTTTGAGAAATGATTTAATTGGATTAGATTTTGATATATACATATGGATTGGGGCATTGGTAATAACTATTTTTCAATTATTATTTTTTTTAATATTATATTCAAAGAAAAATAAAAGAATTGTTTTTTGGGTGTAATTATGAAGTCAGAGATTATTGCGAAAGATGTATACTTAAATTTTCCGATATATGATGCTCAATCTTTATCAATTAGAAATAAAATACGTGACATCGGAAGCAAAGTTGTATCAAGGTCAAAAGAGGATATTTCTGGAGCACGAGTGATTGAAGGGTTAAAAAATATAAATCTTAACCTTAACCATGGAGATAAGCTTGCAATTCTTGGTCCAAATGGATCAGGAAAAACGACATTACTTAAATTAATTGCAGGTATCTACTTTCCAACTTCTGGAGAGGTAAGTTCCAGAGGTGAGTTAAGTTGTATGCTAGATATAGGTTTTGGCTTTGAATTAGACGCCACAGGATATGAAAATATAATTCTTTCGAATATCATAAGAGGCCACACTAAGAATGAAATTGACAAATTACTTCCTGATATTGCTGAATTTAGTGGGTTAGGTGAGTTTTTAGATATGCCATTAAGAACATACTCGAGCGGAATGCAAGCAAGGTTAGCTTTTTCATCAGCGATTGCAAGCACGCCTGGTATATTGTTAATAGATGAGTTTTTTTCAACTGGAGATATTGAGTTTTCAGAAAAAAGTAAAACAAAGGTTTTAGAAATGATGGATAGCTCCTCAATTTTAGTTTTTGCTTCTCATGATATGGATTTACTTCAAAATATTTGCAATAAAGCAATATTAATGAAGAATGGAGAGATTATTTTATCTGGAGCGCCAAAAGAAGTAATTAATTTTTATAAAGACACTTATCATTTGAGATGAATTTTATAAAGCAAAAAAAAGATCTTGATTTAAATTATATAGTGGATCCCTCAAAAGACTGCATAAAGTATATAAAATCAAGTAAAGAAAAAAAATTTACTAGTCACCTATATGGTGATTCCATTATAAGGTCAGATTTTAAGAATTATTTAATATCTATTTTGTTCAATACAAATAATATTGAGAAAACTGTCTCAACCCTTAAGAAATTTCTTGAAAAAACAGCTCACCCAGAAAAAATACAATTCTGTATAAAAATTGATAATGACGATACTATTTTTGTAGATTCTTTTTTGAAAGAAATGTCAAAATTTGAATTTAATTTTATAATTTTATCCTCACCGAGAGGCAGGGGTTTTATTGATCTTTGGCAGTGGATAAACTTCCTTTTTAAAGTTTCGTCTAAGTATTCAAAATTTGTTATGAATATTTCAGATGAAATGCATGTTGACCAAAAAAATTGGGATAAAAACTTGGAGCATTATATAGGCTTAGAGGCTGACAATATATTTAGATTAAGAACATCAGTTTATAAAAATAGAAACTATAAAGATTTATATGAATGTGCTTATGCACCTGATACAACAGCAATATATACAAGGAAATATTTGACAATTCAAAAAGATTTTAGTCCTTGCTTTGGACCAGATAACGGCCAACAAATAGTGTCATACTATTTATCAAAAATTAATTATCCAAGACATTATCAGTATTTAAGAGATAAAGTAATTAATGATATTTCATTTTCAGGACAAGGAACAAATGTAGGTTTAGATAAAAATAGTTTAATTAAAAGAAAAAACTTGAAC
>JAYOZO010000019.1:8987-10398 GCA_038154165.1 Thiothrix sp. | reverse complement strand
TACTACAATAGAGCAAGAAATTTACAAGTAGAAATATTAAAAAACAATTTTCCATCAATTGATATCAAAGATAATGGAAAAGAATATATTATTTTTTCGTCATCTCTAAATCATCGAAAGGAAAAATACTTTATAAAAATAAGATTATCATATTCAAATTTATCAAAAATAAAACTTACATTATATAATTTAGCAAGATATGATTTTTTTAAATACAATACTGGGTACGCAAGACTCAAATTACAAGGAATTTTAGTGACAATATACTTTTTACTGTTTAATCGTTTTCCAAATAACAATACTCTGGAAAGTAAATCTAGAAGCCAATTTTTATTTGAAAAATATGTAATATATTCTGGTTTTATGTTAATTAATAAATTTAAAGAAAAAGTATTTATTTCAAAAAAAAAATCAAAATTTGAAAAAATTATATTAACTGAAATATTTTATCCAATATATCATTTTATAATATTTTATATATTTATTGCATTGATTCCTATTATGTTAATAATTGATATAAAAAATTTTATATTAAATTTTTCATACATTTATAATATGATACGGTTAAAGTTTTTTGGTAAATATCTTTATATTAAATCTCATGTTTTTTTGGACAATAAGTTTGATCAATCAAAAACAATTATTGTTAAAGGTGATTAATTTATGAGTCAATGTGTAATTTTAGTTGGTGGTAAGGGCAGTAGACTCGGGGATATAGCTAAAAATTATCCAAAACCTATGTTGGAAATTAATGAAAAGCCTTTTTTAATGTATCTGATTGAAATGGCGCAAAGATTTGGCTTTGAGGAAATTTTGCTTTTAGCATCTCACGCAAATCACGTGGTTATTGACTTTTTTAAAAATTATGAAAACAAACAATGTAAAGTAAAAATTATTATTGAGGAATCACCACTTGGGACAGGCGGTGCATTTGTTAACGCTTATGAACACTTAGAAGAAACATTTTATTGTATTAATGGCGATTCAATAATTGAAGGTAATTGGATATCATTAAATCCTCTTTTAAAAAATAAATTCAAAGCTATCATTGGCCTTACAGAGGTAAGTAATCCTGCAAGATATGGTTCAATAGAAATTGATGGTGAAAAAATAACGGACTTTAATGAAAAAAATATTTCTTCAAGCTCAAAACTAATCAATGCTGGTATATATCTTTTAAAAAAAGAAATATTTAAAAATTATAAGAAAAATTTTATATCGTTGGAAAAAGAAATCTTTCCTAAACTATTAGAATTAGAAGAATTAGGCGGTGTAAAAATTAAAGGTTATTTTATTGATATTGGAACACCAGAATCTCTTATAGAAGCGAAAAATAGGACGTGGAGCGGGAATAAAAAAGCAGTGATTTTTGATAGAGACGGAACCTTGAATATCGATAATGGATATACTT
>JAYOZO010000019.1:6961-8931 GCA_038154165.1 Thiothrix sp. | reverse complement strand
CAATTACCTTGTTTTTGTTGCTACAAATCAATCTGGTATTGCAAGAGCAAAGTATTCTGAGTCTGACATGTTTATATTTCATAATGAAATGCAAAATCAGTTAAGAAAAATTGGCGCACATATTGATAAGTTTTATTTTTGCCCATACCATGTAGATGGTATAATTGAAAAATTTAGAAAATACAGTATTGATAGAAAACCTAATACTGGTATGTTAAAGAATATTAAAGATGAATGGTCTCTATTAAAGAAAAATATGTATATGATTGGAGATAGTAACGTTGATATAAAATGTGCGTTAAATTTTAATATTAAAAGCTTTCACTACGATGGAAAAAATAATTTAAACGAAGTTCTAAAGGAGAGTTTCTTTGAATGACACTAATTTTTTTAAAGAAAACGGCTATCAAATAATTGATAATGTTTTTAGTGAAACATATTGCGATGAAATTATTGATTTAGCTCATAATATAAACTTTAAAGAAGATTTTATTCCCATAATGAATATTCATAAATCTTCTTCTAAGGTTTTAGAGCTAATGTCGCATAACAAGATATTAAATTTTATTGAAACAATATTTAATGGAAAAGCAAGCGGTCTTCAAACAGAATATTTTTTTATGCCTCCTGGGACCAAAGGATTTAGCCCTCATCAAGATAATACTTATGTTAAAGCTGAACAAAACTCTTTTATATCAGCTTGGGTTGCTTTAACAAATGTAAATAGTTTTAATGGAGGATTAAAAATTTGGCCAAAAACTCATAAGGAACAACAGCTAAAATTAATTGATAACGAGGAGATTGAGCATAAAAACCAAGATCCTAATGCAAGAAAGATGAAAACAGTCATACCAGACAAGTATGAGATGATAAGTCCTGAAATTTCTAAAGGGAGCGTTATAATGATTCATAGTTGGTTGGTTCATGCGTCAAATGACAATAATTCCTCATTAGATAGAAACGCATTATTATGTACATATATAAAAGAGGGAGCTAATTTCAGAGCAGGAAACTATGCAAAAAGAAAATCATTTAATTTATTGAGAAATTAACTTATGTTAGAAAATAAAGGCCACATGGGGAAAACAATAAAATTTAAATCCAAAGAGGATTATCAATTTTTTTTAAATGATTATAATCAGCCAAGTCTAATTCAAAGTATTTTTTCTAATTGGAAATATCACGGAGAATATAATACGAAAAATATTAATTTTAAAAACTCTATTGTTCAAGAACTACTAGAAAAAGAATTAGTCTCTGAAAATCAGTTTTCAAAATATAATTATCAGCTCGAAAAATTACATTTATGTTTAAATTCAGAAAATAAAGATTTAGATGAATCAGAGCAAAATAATATATCAATAAGTTTTTATGAAACCTCTAAAACTTTAAAAAAAAATTATGTAAACTTTATAAAACAAGAAGTATCAAAATTATTCGAAAAAAAAATCCACTACCAAATAATTCCAACTTTTCGTTTTCATTTTCCAAAACAAAAGGGTTATAATTGGAATGATAGATACCATACAGATATTATGTTAGGACATCCTCCATTTGAATTTAATATATGGATGCCTTTTACAAAAGTTTACTCTTCAAATAGTATGAGACTCACTCCATATGATGATAGCGTAAAAATAATACGTTCGTATAATTATGATTTTGAGCTATTTGCAAAAGACGTTCAATATAATAAATCTTTAATGCAGGATATTAGAAGTAAGTCAAAACCTCTAGAAATGAATTATGGTGAATTTGTGATTTTTGATCCTAGATGTTTGCATTGTACTCAGTACAATGATACAAAGGATACGAGAATAAGTATGGATATAAGGATTATTCTTGAGAATGAAATTAATAATTATTCTAGAAAATACGTTACCACTGGAAGAAAAAAGATGCCATTTTTACCAGGGCATTATTTTTCAAAAGAGTCTGTATAATGATTAATAAATTTGATGTTGAAAAAG
>JAYOZO010000019.1:0-6951 GCA_038154165.1 Thiothrix sp. | reverse complement strand
CTATTATTTATTTTTGCTAATTAGAAGAAGTGAAGAAAAAATAATAGATTTATATGAAACAGATAAAATTAAAAGCCCTGTTCATTTGTCAATAGGTCAAGAGTCTATTGCCGTTGGAGTAAATATGGCTATTGGTAAAAACGATATAATCTTTAGTAATTATAGAGGTCATGCTCATTATATTGCCAGAGAAGCTAATTTTAATAAGATGTGGGCTGAATTATATGGAAAAAGCAGAGGAACTGCCCGAGGAAAAGGTGGTTCAATGCATTTAAATGACTTGAATAAAAATTTTATGCCAACTTCAGCTATTGTTGCTACTTCTATTCCAAATGCTGTAGGCTACGCATATGCTTTAAAATACAAAAATAAAAACAATATTGTCATTTGTTATCACGGAGATGGCGCCACAGATGAAGGTGTATTTTGGGAATCATTAAATTTTGCTAGTCTTCATCAGTTGCCAATTATTTTTATTTGTGAAAATAATAAATATGCTATATATACGCATCAAGATAAAAGATCTATTAATAATCCAATAATTGCAAGAGCAAATTCATTTGGTGTGAATGCAAAAAAATATGATGGAACATCGACAGAAGATTGTTTTAATGCAACAAAAAATAGCATTAATGAAATATATAAAAAATCAGAACCTCATTTAATTGAGTTTGAAACAACAAGATGGAGAGATCATGTTGGCGTTGGTACAGCAGAAGAATTAAATTATAGAGATTATAAAGAAATACTAACGGCAATTGAAAAGAAAAAATTAAAGAAATAAAAATAAAAGTAAATAGCCAAATTGATCAGGCAATTAATTTTGCTGAAAATAGTGATTTTCCAAAAACACAGGAATTACATGAAAATGTCTACGGATAAAATTTTAGATAAAAAGCTTATTAATTATGGTGAAGCCATTTATCAGGCTACACATCAAGAAATGAAAAGAGATGAAAATGTTTTTGTATATGGTCTCGGCGTAGATGATCCTAAAGGACACTATGGAACCTGTAAAGATTTACATTTAGATTATGGTTCTCATAGGAGTTTTGATGTTCCTTTGTCAGAGGATAGTTTAACTGGGATTGGAATAGGAGCAGCACTTGCAGGCTTAAGACCTATATACGTACACCAAAGAATGGATTTTTTATTGTTATGCATGAATCAGTTAGTAAATATTGCAGCAAAAATGAGATACATATCTGCTGGTGAACATACTGTACCAATTGTTGTAAGAGCGGCAATTGGAAGAAGTTGGGGACAAGGTGCTCAGCACAGTCAATCACTTTTATCTTATTTTATGCATATCCCGGGTATAAAAGTTATTGCTCCAACAACACCTCATGATGCAAAGGGCGCATTAATATCAAGTATAAGAGATAATAATCCGGTCATTTTTGTTGAACACAGAATGTTATATAAAAATGCAGGTTACGTTCCCTCAAAAGCTTATGAAATACCATTTGGTAAGGGAAGAATTTTAAAAGAAGGGACTGATGTAACAATTATAGGCGTTAGTCACACAATTGAGGATTCATTGAGAGCTGCTAATTTGTTAAAACAGGTTGGTGTTTCTGCAGAAGTAATAGACCCTATAAGTCTTTCGCCATTAGATTACGTCTTGCTAAGAGAATCTGTAAAAAAAACTGGTAAGCTACTTGTTGCTGACAATGGGTGGCTAACGTGTGGATTTTCATCTGAAATTATTTCAGATATAGCAATAAACTGTAATAATATTAAATGTAAAAGAGTGGGTTTTGCTGAAACCCCTTGTCCTACAACACCCTCATTAGAAAAAGATTTTTATCCAAATCCGCAGATTATTGCGAAAGAAGCAAATATTTTATGCGGCGGTGACAAAAACTGGAACCCTCCTGATGTTGATCAACAAGAAATTCTCTCATTTAGAGGCCCATTTTAATAAAATATAAAATATATTTAAGTAAAAAATTTTCTATTTCTGACATAATAATAGATAATAAAATATTTAATTTTAATTTAATAATAAAAATATTTTAATTGAATAAGATAAATTAAAATTTTATATTAAAGTTCTGGGAGATAAAATATTTTGAAAGCTTTTATTACAGGCATAACAGGAATGGTTGGATCTCATTTAGCAGATTTTTTGCTAAATAATACAGATTGGGAAATACATGGTCTTATTCGCTGGAGAAGCCCTTTAGATAATATTGAAAATTTAATCGAGAATATAAATGATGAAAATAGGGTATTTTTACACTATGGTGATTTGAGAGATCCTCAATCAATAAATAAAGTAGTTTCTGAGATTGTGCCAGATTATACATTTCATCTAGCTGCACAAAGTTACCCTAAAACTAGTTTTGACGCACCATTAGATACTTATGAAACTAATATTTCTGGGACATCAACCTTGCTTGAAGCAATTAAAATTTATTCAAAAAAATCTTTAATACATGTATGTGCTTCTTCAGAAGTTTTTGGAAGAGTTCCTAAAGAAAAAACACCTATAGATGAAGAATGCTCTTTTCATCCAGCTTCACCATATGCAATATCTAAAGTGGGAACTGATCTTGTTGGTAGATTTTACGCTGAAGCTTATGATATGAAAATAATGACTACCAGAATGTTTACTCATACTGGACCAAGAAGGGGAGATGTCTTCGCTGAATCAACCTTTGCTAAGCAAATAGCGCTTGCAGAAGAAGGTATAATTAGACCAATAATAAAAGTTGGTAATTTAAAATCAATGAGAACCATTGCTGATGTTAGGGATGCAGTTCGAGCATATTATATGCTTTTAACAATTAATCCAGTACCAGGCTCCTATTATAACATCGGCGGAAGTTATTCTTGTGAAATTGATAAAATATTACAAGATTTAATTAATTTATCTCCTTTAAAAAATGAAATTAAAGTAGTTGTAGATAAAAACAGATTAAGACCAATAGATGCAGATCTTCAAATTCCAGATACTTCGAAATTTAAAAAACATACAGGATGGGAGCCAGAAATACCATACGAAAAAACAATATTAGATTTATTAAATTATTGGAGAAATAATGTTAAAAAAAACAAAGGTCGATATCTAACTCGATAATAACTATGACTGATATTAATATTCTTAACAATTTGGATAAAAGTAAGCCATTTTTAAATCATAAAAATGCTGTTTTAAGCGCACCAATAAGACATCTATTCATGATTGGCACAATTGAATATTTGAGTGCAAATAATAGAAATAATATTGTAGACATTCTAGAAATTGGCTCCTGGTTTGGCGCATCAACACTATCCTGGGGACAGGCAGTATCACTTTATTTTGATAAAAATAGTTCAATTACTTGTATAGATGCCTGGGAGCCATTTTTTGACATGGAATTACATAATGATAAAAATTACGCGTTAGAGATGGAGGCATTATTAGAATCAAATTTTGCATATAATGCATTTCTACATAATATTGGCACTCTAAAAGATAAAATGATAACACAGCATTTTAGAGGGAAAAGTCAAAATATACTTTCTCACTTAAAAAAAGAAAAATATGATGTAATATTTATAGATGCAGATCATACATATGAGCCTGTAAAAAACGATATCGAGAAGTCTTTGGAATTAGTAAAAGATGGTGGAATTATTTGTGGCGATGATTTAAATCTTCAATTATTTGAAATTGATAAAAGTTTTGCAATTAAAAATAAACATATGGATTTTATCAATGATCCAAAAACAAAAAAAAATTATCATCCTGGTGTTACTGTTGCTGTTAACGAGTGCTTTGGGGAGGTATCTTCGTGGGGAGGTTTTTGGGGTATGCAAAAAAATGGAAATAGTTGGAAAAAATATTCTTTAAAAAATATGAATATTATCTACCCAAATCATTTTACAAATGAACATACTGAAAAAGCTAAATCTCATCTTAATGATATAAAAGATAGTATTTTTTAAATATATGTTTGAAAAAAAATTAATTTCTATACATCTTAATTCAAATAGACCCTCTTCTTTTAATAATTTTATTAAATCTTTAATAACAACTACGAATAATATTGATGTAATCGAAGTTTTAGTAAATATTGATACAAATGATAAAAAAATGATAGATAAAATAAATCAAATAAATAAAGAAAATCCAAATTTAATCAGATATATAGAAACAGATTTAATTAAAACTTTTGCTGATGCCTGGAAACCTTTAAACATATTATTATCTAAAACATCATTATCTTGTAAATTTATAAGTTGTGTTTCAGATGACATAAGATTTTTAACAAAAAATTGGGATAATATAGTTTTAAATTATAGTAATGCTTATACAGATAATATATTTCGTATACGATGTTCAAATTATCGAAATGCAGAATATAACGATGTGTGGGAATGTGGTTATAAACCAGATTCATATGCATTCTATACAAAAGAATGGCTAAAAACAGTAAATCTTTGGAATCCTTGTATTGGACCAGATAGTTTTCAAGAGTGTATATCATATTATTTGAAGAAATATGGTAAAGATTTTGATAGAGATATAATCGATAATGAAATTCAATATAGCGGTGAGGAAGTTTCAGAAAACTTAGAATTTTCAACAAGAATACAAAGAACAAGAATTTACTATAAAGCTTTTTTTAAATTAATGTCTTTCAGTATACAGGATATTGCAAATGATAAAGCCTATAAGCTAGCAACTTTAATTTCCGAAAATAAAAAACTAAACCAAATAAAAATTAATAGAAAAAAAGTAATTTTCACTAATTTATATAGAAGACTTAATTTCTTTTATTACAGAGGATCACCAAATCATATTATAGATACAAAAATTAAAAATATTATTTTCATGATATGGTGTTATTGTAGTTTTGTAGATAAATTTTTAATTAAAGTTCTGAAATTTATGTCAAATAAATCATATATTGAATTAATAATTAGAGATAAAAATAAAATCAAGAAAATTAATAAAATAATAAACAATAAAAGATAAAAAATGTATTTACCAAAAATATCTATAATTATTCCTGTCAAGAATGCTGCAGCAACAGTACAAAAAACATTTGACTCGATAAGAAAACAAAATTACAAAAATTTAGAATGCATAGTAATTGATTCCTTGTCTACAGATGGAACTATCGAAATTATTGAAAAAAACCAGGATATAATAAATATTTTTATATCTGAAGAAGATATAAGTGGAGCTGAAGCATCTAATAAAGGAATTAAACTTGCTACTGGTAACCTAATTGGTTTTTTATATGCAGATGACTATTTAGAAAGCAATACATTAAACGAATTATCAAATGCATATTTTAATAACTCTTCATGCAATATATTCTCTTTTGGGTTATCAATAGAAGATTTATACTCAAAAAAAATTATTATGGAGTCAAAAGACAAAAAAAATATTAATTTAAATTTAAATAATATATTTTTTAAACATGTACTTAATCATTTTTATAGTCCAAGAATATTTGATAAATATGGAAACTATGAATCTCTATTTTATGACGGCACCATATTTTTTTCTAACGATAGAGAGTTTATGATTAGGTTAGCTCTTAATGGCGAAAAAAATTTTGTTATTGAAAAAATCTTATATAAAATGACTACACATGAAAACTCGCATACAGGAAACAGAAGAAATATAGTTAAAATAAGGTATGAACATATAGCAATTGCAGAAAAATATCTTTTAAATAAAAATTTATCGATTTATAGGAAAAATAAATTAATTGATTTTAAATCACATAATTTGAGTCTATTATTAGTTTATTATTTTTATAAGCTAGACTTTAAAAATTTTTATAAAACTTTTCTAGATGGCTACCAATTAAAAAATTTTTATTGGTTGTTTGATATTATAAAGTGCCCTATTTCTGAAATATCATATAGAATGTCTGTAAAAAAATGGTTATAATTTAAATTACTCAATAATAATAATAATGGAATCATAATATGATAGTTACTCGCTCACCATATAGAATTTCTTTTTTTGGAGGGGGCACAGATTATGAATCTTGGTTTTCTAATTTCGGTGGAGGATTCTTATCATTATCTATTAATTACTACACATATATCACTCTAAGAATTAAGCCAAAGTTCCAAGAGAAAAAATATAGAATTTTATGGAGATTGGCAGAAGAAGTTAATTCTATTGACTCAATTCAACATCCTATTGTGAGAGAAACTTTGAAAGTTTATAATTATCATAGTAAAGGTGTAGATATTTCTTATATTGGAGATTTGCCTGGAGGAGCTGGAATGGGCTCAAGTTCTGCATTTACGGCTGCTCTTTTATTAGCAATTCATACTGAACAAAAAAAAATTATCAACCCATATGATTTGGCGAAATTATCATATGATATTGAAAAAAATAAATTAAACGAGACTGTTGGTATCCAGGATCAAATTGCAACTTCATACGGAGGCTTTAATCATGTAACTATCGAAAAAGATGGTAGTTATAGTGTTTCGCCTGTTAATTTAACAGAAGATAAAATATCTGAATTTAGAGAAAGATTAGTATTAGTTTATACTGGCAAAACGAGAAGTGCTTCAACTATCGCAGAAAAAAAAGTTAGTAACATGCAGAATAATTTATCAGGGTTTAGTGAATTACAAAAAATGGTTCCAGAAGCTTACAATATTTTACTAAAGAGTGATTACGATACATTCGGTAAAATGTTAAACGAATCTTGGAAAATTAAAAAAAATTTAGCTGATGTAATAACCAGTCCGGATATTGATGATATTTATAATATTGGAATAAAAAATGGCGCAATAGGTGGGAAATTATTAGGTGCAGGTGGTGGAGGTTTTATTATATTTTTACTTAAAGATGGAGAAAAAGAAAATTTTTTAAATAAAATGAATAATTACGTAAATGTACCTTTTAAAATTACATATAAAGGAGCAGAAGTTGTTCATAATGAGGATCCATTAAATGGAAAACTTTTATAAGGGTAAAGC
>JAYOZO010000018.1:13613-18131 GCA_038154165.1 Thiothrix sp. | reverse complement strand
ATTTAGATGCGATGCAAATGTATCCGTACGAAAGAAAGGAGAGGATAAATTAGGAACTAGGACGGAACTAAAGAATATAAACTCATTTAAATTTGTTGAAAAGGCAATTAATTACGAAATTAATAGGCAAATCGAAATTCTTGAAGAAGGTAAAGAAATTATCCAAGAAACAAGACTTTATGATGAAAATAAAAATATTACTAAATCTATGAGAACTAAAGAAGAGGCAAACGACTATAGATATTTTCCGGACCCTGATCTTTTGCCAATTGATATTAGCGCAGAATATATTCAACATATTAAAAAAACTTTACCAGATATGCCTGATGTAAAAATGAAATTTTATAAAGATGAATATAAACTAAACGATGAGCAAATTAATATTATTTTGAGTAGCTATGATATTATGCAGTTTTTAGAGAAAGTAATTAGTATTGCAAAAATTGAACCAAAAAAAATAGTAAATTACTTTATTTCGTCTTTATATGTAAAAGTTAATAAAGAGAATTATGATCTAAACAATAAAAATATAGAACCTCAAGAATTTTGTTATATTATTGAAGCACTAGAGAGCAATAAGATTTCAAAAAATAATTTAAAAAAAATAATTGATGAGTTATTTCTCAAAAAAGATTCGGTAGATAAAATTATTGATAATTTATCATTAAAGAATGGGAATGATGATAAATTCATTGATAATCTGATTGAAGAAATTATTATCAATAACAAAAAACAAGTCGATGATTATAAGAACGGTAAAATAAAGATTTTAGGTTTTTTTGTTGGGCAAGTTTTAAAAAAATCTAAAGATTATGATCCGAGTTTAATTAAAGAAAAAATAATCAAGGCCTTAGAAGATGTTTGAAAAAATTGAAATTCTATTAAAGCCTATGCTATCTCTAATAGATTCGATATATTTTAAATTATTATTATATGCATATTCTTTAATTAGTAGGGTTTGATAGTGAGAGTGTTCTATAATTAAATAAGAATTCTCTTTTAAATAGTGCACACCTTTTTTTATAATTTTTTGAATATCTGCAAGCCCATCATTATCAGAGTATAGACTATTATTAGGATCATTAAGTTCGGAGTAATAAATCTTATTTTTTTTTGAAAGATAGGGCGGGTTTGTTATTATAAAGTCGAACTTTTCTTTTTTTACATCAATTTTAGAAAACCAGTTTGAATTTATAAATTTTATTTTATTTGAAACCTTGTTCAATTGAGCATTATATTTGGCAATTGTAAGCGCCGTTTTATTTATATCAGTTGCTAGAATATCAATATTTTTAAAATTCTTTGCTATAGAAATACTTATTGCACCTGTTCCTGTACCAAGCTCAATAATTTTATTATAACTTTTTAATAAATTTTTTATTGTTTTTGGAAATAGCTCTATATCTACCCGTGGCCTAAACACGTTTTCTGATGTTTTTAATTTAAACTTATCAAATTCTATTAAATTAGATTTCATTATTCGCTAAAAGATCAGCCTGATATTCGTTAATCAGTGGCGTTATTATACTTAAAATATTTCCATCTAAAAACTCTTCTAAATTATAAACTGTGTGATTTATTCTATGATCAGTTATTCGTCCTTGTGGAAAATTGTACGTTCTAATTCTATCTGATCTATCTCCAGAACCTACAAGTTTTTTTCTCATTTGAGATTGTTCGTTCATTTGTTTTGATCTTTCTGCATCAAGTAGTTTTGCTTGAAGTAAAGACATCGCTTTAGCTTTATTTTTATGTTGCGATCGTCCATCTTGACATTCAACTACAACACCCGTTGGTAAATGAGTAATTCTAATTGCCGAATCAGTTTTGTTGACGTGTTGACCGCCAGCACCAGATGCTCTGAAGGTATCGATTCTGAGATCATCAGAGTTTATATCATAATCTTCAATTTGCTCCACTTCTGGCATAACTGCAACAGTTGCAGCAGAAGTATGAACTCTTCCTTGTGATTCTGTTTCTGGAACTCTTTGAACTCTGTGAGCGCCAGATTCGAATTTGAGCTTTGAGAATGCCCTATCTCCGGTAATTTTAATAATTACTAATTTATATCCACCTTTATCACCTTCATTTTCAGTTAAAAGTTCTACTTGCCAATTTTGTCTTTCAGCAAAGCGGCAGTACATTTTATATAAATTACCTGCAAAAATTGCAGCTTCAAGGCCACCTGTTCCTGCTCTAATTTCTAAAAAAACATTGCTTTTATCATTAGGGTCTTCAGGCAATAATGATATTTCTAGATTTTTTTCTAGCATAGATATTGCTTCTTTAGCTAACTTGATTTCTTCATCTGCAAGTTTTTTTAAATCCCCAGTTTCGTTTTTTGATATCTCCTCAGATTCATGTAATGAATTTTCATAAGATATATATTTTTTATATTCTTTAACTATTGGCTCTAATTTAGAATACTCTACAGAGAGTTGTTTATATTTTTCAACATTATTAGTAATTATAGGGTCAGACAAAGACTTCTCAATTTCTTGGTGCTTTTTGTTTATTTCATCTAGCTTTTTTCTTAAAGATGTTTTCATTTTTTCTTGTTGGTCAAGAAAATATCACAAACAAGGTTGATTAGCTTTCTATTATTTGTTTGGCCGGCTTTGTTTAATGCAAGAGTTGGTTTATGTGAAAGTTTGGAGGTTAAATTTAAACTTAGTTGCTCAATAATTACCTTTGGATCTTTTCCAGATTTTAACTGATTTATAGATTTCTCAAGACATTCTGTTCTAATGGCTTCACAATTATCTCTATATAATTTAATAACAGAAAAAGTGGATTGGGCATTTTTCCAATTCATATAATCTTCGACTTTGGCATCTACAATATAATTTGCATCAGCAACACTTTCTTTTCTGGCTTTATAATTTTGGTTAACAAGTTCTTGGATATTATCAAGAGTGTATAAAAATACATCTGATAGATGTTTTACTTCCGTTTCAATATTTCTAGGTACACCAAGGTCAACCATATAGATAGGTTGATGTTTTCTATGTTTTAGTGCTGTCTCAATCGCACCTTTACCTATTAATGGAACATTTGTTGATACTGCACTTATAATTATATCTGAATCTTTAAGTTTACTAGGCATATCTTTTAAAGATATAGGAGTAGCTGAAAATTCTTTTGCTAAAGTTTCTGTATTTTCAATTGTTCTATTTGCAATAAATATATTTTTAATATTTTTTTTCTTAAGATTTTTTGCCGTTATATAAATAGTTTCACCAGCTCCGATTAGTAAAGCATTTTTGTCTGATAGATCATCATAAAATTGATCAGTTAAAGAAACTGCAACGTTTGCAATAGAAAGCGAGTTTGTGCCAATTCTAGTATCAGTTCTTACTTCTTTTGCAGTAGAAAAAGCATATTGGAACAACCTGTCTAAATTTTTACCTATAGTCCCAGCTTCTGTTGCTTCAATAAAAGCATCTTTAAGCTGACCCAATATTTGTGGCTCACCAATTACCATTGAGTCAAGCCCTGAAGCAACATTTAAAGCGTGTTTAACTACTGAGCTTTCTGAAAAGCTGTACAAGTTTTTTTTAAAATCTTTTACCGACAAGCCTTTTTGTTTTAATAACCATTCGGAAATATTGTTTATATATTCAATATTATCCATTTCACAATAAAGTTCTGTTCGATTACAAGTTGATAGCAAAAATGCTTCATTAATTAACGGCATACTATGAAGTTTTTTTAGTATTCTTTGCGACTCATCTTTATCAACAGCGAATTTTTCCCTAATATCTAGAGATGCTGTATTATGGTTCATTCCAATAGTTACAAGACTCATTTTAATTATTTAAATATTTCATTTTTGTAGATTGATTAACTTTCAAAGTATATTATAGCTAATTATGCGATTATTTTTAAAACTATATAATATCAAATTTAATAGAATAAAGGTGTATTTTAAAGATATCTTTATTATAAATATTTTATTCATTGGATTAGCATACCCATTAAGTAATACATATGAAAATAATTTTCTCAAGACAGAAGAAAATTCTAGTATATTAATGCAAAAAGCGTTTGAAGCAGAGATGCTTTTTAAGAATAGAGATTTCCAATCTTCAGCTGAAATATATTATGAACTATCATTAAAATCAGATGATCCAGAAGTATCAAGAAGAGCAACACAAGTAGCAGGATACGCAAATAATTACGAATTAATGTTAAAAATTTCTGATAGATGGTTAGAATTATCAGAAAACAAAGATATAGTTTTACATGTTAGGCTTTCAATATTGCTAACACTTAACAAAGTTGAGCAAGCAACAAAAGAGATATTTATATTAATTAAAAATTCTAAAGATAAAGATAAGTATGCTTTAATCTATGACACAATCAAAGTATTTGACGATAAAGTTGTTAAAAAAATATTTGATAAAATTTATTTGAAATACAAAAACGATTATTTAGCAAATTTTTATTATGTTCAAGTTTTGCTTAATAATGACGACTATAATGCTGCGATTGAAGTTATTAAGCACTCATACAAAT
>JAYOZO010000018.1:9833-13603 GCA_038154165.1 Thiothrix sp. | reverse complement strand
TCTAAATTTAATCATCAAATTATAGTAAGCGTAATTAGTGAATTTTCAAAAAAAGAGTGTAGATGGGGAATATTCCTAGCTGATGCATACTTTGGGCTTGGAGAAGATGAATTATGTATAGATACTTTAAAGGCTTATTTATTTTTTTCACCTAAAGATTTATATTTAAATCAGTATTATGTCAAAATCTTAACATTTCAAAAAAAATATAAAGAAGCAATTAAACATTATAGGTTTATGTCTGCAAATAAACTTATCGATTTTAGTGATAAGTCAACAGCAAAAAAAATGGCTTTACTAAATATTGAAGTAGAAAATTTTATTGATGCAAAAACATTTATTGAGTCTATTCGAGAAAAAGATATAAATATTTATAATTATTTGAATGGTATTTTTTATTTGAAAAAAAATGATTTACAAAAAGCTGAAAGATTCTTTTATATGGTAGATACTGAAGATGATAATTATATAAATTCAGTGCATGAAATAGCTAATATTAAATTCAAAAATAAACAAATTAGTGCTTTAAAAGATTTCTTTGAAGCACAATATAAGAGAGTAAAAAATAATAGTGATTTAGAAAAACAATTAATATTAACTGAGACAGAAGTTTTCTTTAATGAAAAAAAATTCAATTATTCTATGAAAAAAATAAATTATGGATTAAAGAAGTACAAAGATAATGGCGCTTTCCTTTATACAAGAGCACTTGTGGCTGAAAAAATTAACAGATTAGATATTTTAGAAAAAGATTTGAAAAAATTAATTAAACTTGAGCCTGATAATGCTCAAGCATTAAATGCTCTAGGATATACATGGGCAAACAATAACATAAATTTAAATGAAGCAAATCAATATATTGACGAGGCTTTAATTTTAGAACCTAATGATGCCGCTATTTTGGATAGTAAAGGCTGGGTACTGTATAAAATGGCTAAATATAAAGAGGCAGAAATATATTTTGTAAAAGCATTAAAATTTAGTCAAGATATTGAGATAGTAAGTCATTTTATTCAACTGTTAATAAAGCTTAAAAAATTTGAAAAAGCTAAGAAGCTACATTCAAAATATATATCAAATTATCCAAATGATGAGAAGTTAATTAAACTTAAAAAAATCTTAAATGAAATATAAAATATCTTTATTATTTTTTTTATGCATTACCTTAACAGGTTGCTCAACTTTAAATTTTTTTAATAATGAAAATTTTCATAATAATACTGAGCAAAAGAAAAATAAATTTTATGAAAATCTTAGTGCAAATGGTGTCATAAAATTTTATATTAAAGATAATAATATTTCATCAAGATTTAATTTAATTAAAAGTAGAGATTTAACTACTATTGAATTCCTTGATATTTTTAATGATGTAATTGTTTCTTTTCAAATAAAACCTGAAAGTATTGATTTAATTAATTATAAAAAAAATATTGATGGAGAATCATTATATGAAATAATAAATAGACCTATATTTAAAGATATTATTTTAAATCTTCCATTAATCTTATCAGGAAATATTAATAATTCCTTAGTGGCAGAAAGATATAGTAATGGTTTGTACAAAATTCTTAAAACTGATCAGTATTTAGTTTATTATAAAAAATACAATAAAGAAAATTTGCCAGTTATTATGAAAATAAAATTTTTAAATATAATCTTTGATTTAAAAATAATGAATTGGAAACAAATAAAATAATGATTTTAAATTCACCAGCTAAGTTAAATTTATTTTTAAATATAGTAAGTAAACGGGATGATGGCTATCATAATATTGAAACATATTTTCAGTTTATAAATTTATACGACCAAATTACTATCCGGAAAATTAGAGGCAATGAAATAAAATTTAGCACAAATTCTAAGTCTTTGCTTGAAAAAGATAATTTATGTTTAAAAGCTGCTTTCGCTTTAAAGGATTATGTAAAAAAAAATCTTTGCCCGCAGTATTAATAGATCTTAAAAAAAAAATACCTATTGGTGGTGGACTAGGTGGTGGTAGCTCTAATGCTGCATCTGTACTTTTAGGTTTAAACAAAATATGGGATTGTAACCTAAAAAAAAATGAGCTACTAAAATTAGGAAGTCAATTAGGTTCAGATGTTCCAGTTTTTGTAAATGGTTTTTCTGCCTATGCTGAAGGAACCGGGAACAAATTTATAAAGTATGATTTTGAAAAAAAGTATTTTTTAATAATTAATCCTGGTATTCAAGTTTCTTCAAAAATGATGTATAAAAAATTTAAAATAAAAGATTGTATTAAACGAATAAATTTAGATAATATGCACCAGAATATAGGTTTTAATAGTTTTGAAAGTTTATTGTGTGAGAATTATTCTGAAATTAAAAAAATTTTAGATATTCTTAGAAATTATGATAACGGTTATGTGTCTGGATCAGGTGGATGCATATTTTCAATTTTTGATACAGAAAGACAAGCTATTGATTCGCTAAAGAATATTCCTAAAAAATATCAAACTTATATTGTGCACAGCTTAAAAAAAATATAAATTTGATAATATTGAAATTATTGGGCCGTCGCCAAGCGGTTAAGGCATCGGGTTTTGATCCCGACATACGTAGGTTCGAATCCTACCGGCCCAGCCATTAATTGATTTTTTTACTTCTTTTTTATTTAATTTGTATTATTATTGTTAAAAATTATTTAAATTTATTAATTTTCTATGACCTATCATGTCAGATTACGATAACTTAAAGGTTTTTTCAGGAAGTTCTAATATTGAACTATCTGAAAAGATTGTTAAGAAAATAGATATTCCACTAGGTAAGGCCTTTGTTGGTAGATTCAGTGATGGGGAAGTTCAAGTTGAAATACTTGAAGATGTTAGAGGCAAGGATATTTTTGTTATCCAATCAACGTGTTACCCAACTGATCAAAATTTAATGGAATTATTGATTTTGGTTGATGCATTTAAAAGATCATCGGCATCTAGAGTTACTGCCGTTATTCCATACTTTGGTTATTCAAGACAGGACAGACGCGTGCGCTCTATGCGCGTACCTATTTCTGCAAAAGTTGTAGCAAACTTAATTAGCACGGTTGGAACAAATCGACTGTTGACAGTTGATCTTCACTCAGATCAAGAGCAAGGTTTTTTTGATATACCTGTGGATAACATATATGGTTCTCCAATTTTAGTATCAGATATGTGGAAAAAAAAATACTCAGATGTAGTTGTTGTATCTCCAGATACAGGTGGTGTAGTTAGGGCAAGAGCAGTTGCTAAACAACTTGGAATTGATGATCTGGCAATTGTTGATAAAAGAAGAGAAAAAGCTAATGAATCAGAAGTAATGAATATAATTGGCGATGTGGAATCAAAAACATGTTTGATTGTAGATGATATGGTTGACACAGCAGGAACTTTAGCTAAAGCTTCAATTGCATTAAAAAATGTTGGTGCAAAAGCAGTTATTGCATACGCAACTCACGCAGTATTATCTGGAGACGCCATAAAAAATATTGAATCTTCTGAGCTAGATGAATTAGTTGTTACTGATACAATACCATTGCTTGATACTGCAAAAAATTCTAAAATTATAAGACAACTATCGGTTTCTCACTTATTAGCTGAGTCTATAATTAGAGTGCATACAGAAGAATCCCTAAGTTCGTTATTTACTGAGTAAAAAAACTTGTTCTTGAAACAAATTTAATTGATAATACGCCCTCTAATTTAATTTATAAGTATTATGGAATTTCGATTAAACGCAGAAAAAAGAGATAATAAAGGAACTTCTTCATCTAGAAA
>JAYOZO010000018.1:5315-9777 GCA_038154165.1 Thiothrix sp. | reverse complement strand
GTTTAGTGCCTGCTATTATATATGGCGCAGGAAGGCAAGAAGAACCTATCTCAATCAATAAATATGAAATTTCAAAAAGTTTAGAAAATGAAGCATTTTATAGTCAAGTAATTGATATTTCATTGGCGGGCGAAAAGCAACAAGTAATACTTAGAGATATTCAGAGACATCCAGCAAAAAGGGAAATAATGCATTTAGATTTTCAAAGAATTAAAGCTGATCAAAAAATAAATGTTACAATTCCAATTCATTTTGAAAATGAAGATATTGCACCTGGAGTAAAAATTGGCGGCGGTATTTTAAGTCGCTTAATGACGGAGATTGAAGTATCGTGTTTACCCGGAGATATTCCTGAATATATTTCAGTCGATCTAATTGAGCTAGAAATTGATCACCCAATTCATGTTTCAGAATTAAAACTTCCAAGGGGAGTCGAGCTTACATTATTACAGCACGGCGATGATGATTCTGCAGATGCAGCAGTTGTAGTAATCCATAAAGCCAAAGCTGTAGTTGAAGAAGAGCCAACAGGAGCTCCTGAAGCATCTGAAGTAGCATCTAATCAGAAGAATGATGAAAATAATGAAGCAGCAAGTGAATCAAAGAGTGATTCTAAATAATAAAATTCATTTCATACATTATGCTTAATAATGATCAAGCAAGCTTACCAAATATAAAACTTATTGTTGGTCTTGGAAATCCCCAAAAAAATTTACTATTAACTCGACATAATGTTGGATACTGGTATATAGATAAATTATTAGATAAATTTCACTCTAAATTAGCAGAAGATAAAAAACTTAATAGTTTTTACTGTAATGTTGAATATAAAGGTAACAATATTTTTTTGGCGAAGCCTTCTTTATTCATAAATGATAGCGGTAAATCTATATTAAGTTTTATAAAATACTATAAAATTTCGCCAGAAAATATTTTAGTAATCCACGATGATATAGATTTGAATGTTGGAGACGTAAGAATAAAATTTGGAGGTGGTCACGGTGGTCACAATGGTCTTAGAGATATTATAAATAATATTGGAAAGAATTATTGGAGGTTAAGGATAGGTGTTGGACACCCAGGCGAAAAATCATTAGTTCATAATTACGTATTAAATAATCCTTCAAAGAAAGATAGTCTTGAAATCAATATATCGATTAATGAATCATTTGAAAATATTGATATTTTATTAGATGGTCAATTTGATAAATACACTAAAATTTTACATACGAGGTAATAATGGGGTTTAAATGTGGAATTGTAGGATTGCCGAACGTTGGTAAATCAACATTATTTAATGCATTAACAAAAAATCAAGTTGCAGCTGAAAATTACCCCTTTTGCACAATCGATCCCAATATTGGAGTTGTTGAAGTTAATGATCAAAGGCTCCAAAAGCTTGCTGAAATTGATAATCCAAAGAAAATTATTCCAGCAGTTATAGAATTTGTTGATATAGCTGGATTAGTTGCAGGCGCATCAGAAGGAGAAGGTTTAGGAAATAAGTTTTTAGCAAATATTCGCGAGACAGATGCTATAGCACATGTAATTAGATGTTTTGAAAATAATGATATAACTCACGTTTCCGGGAAAGTTGACCCAATATCAGATATTCAAACTATTAATACTGAATTACTTTTATCAGATTTAGCTATAGCTGAAAAAAGTTTAGTCAGATTAAAAAAACTTTCAAAAACTGGCAATAAACTTGTCACGTTAGAAATCGACATTTTAGAAGAGATTGTAAAAGAGTTAAATCAAGGAAATTTTTTACAAGAAATTTATAATAAAAATAAAGAAATATTAAAACAATATAATTTTTTAACATCTAAGCCTTTTTTTTTAATTTTAAACGTTTCTGAGGATGAAATTGAAGGTAATGATCATACAAAACAAGTCATAGATTACTGCAATAGTAATAATATTTCTTTCATAATTATCTCTGCTAATGTTGAATATGAAATTTCAATGATGTCTGAAAATGAAAAACAAGAATATTTTGAATTATATAATTTAGAAGAGTCAGGAATAGATAGAGTGGCAAAGCATGGATATGATATTTTAAATTTAGGAACATTTTTTACATCAGGCCCAACAGAAACAAAAGCTTGGACAATTAAGAAGAACGTACTTGCCCCAGAAGCAGCCGGAAAAATTCATACGGATTTTCAAAAAGGTTTTATTCGAGCAGAGGTTATAGCATTTGATGACTACATTAATTTTAATGGTTCAATAAATGCAAAGAATGCGGGAAAAATGAGACTAGAAGGCAAAGAATATCAAATTTCAGAAGGAGATATTATTGTATTTAGGTACAACGTTTAAGTATAATGGCATCTCAATTTGGCTATGTAGCTCAGATGGTTAGAGCACAGCACTCATAACGCTGGGGTCGGTGGTTCAATTCCACCCATAGCCACCAGGATTTTCAAACCTTAATTTAACTCATTGATTTCATTCGTTTCACTTTTTAAAATAGCTTATAAATATTTTCTAAATTTCCCATTTCATGGGAATATAGATGGGAATATGAAATTAATTAAAATGAAAAATAAAATATTAATATTGTTTCTAGCAGGACTTTTATTAACTATATTAGGCTGCGAGCCAAAAAAAACATTTGAAAGCCGTCTAATAGAAAGAGATGGGCTAAAATATGAGCAGAATTCTACAGAACCTTTTACAGGTATTACATCATTTGGAAAAGAGCAGTATGTATACAAAAAAGGAAAGCGTCACGGTAAATATACTTTATTTAATTGTCCAAAAAAAATTTTATATGATATAGTTCAAACAATTAAATTTTATGGGTTATGAGGATGTATTATGAAAATATTTTTAAAATCGATTTTATGTTTTTTTATAATAAGCAACTATGCTTTTGCTGAAAATTTTTACGCTGGTGTAGGTTACTTAAAGTCTGAAGTTGATACTTACAAATACCCTGATCTAACTTATACTTTATACGACGATGAAGATAGTGGTTTTACACTTTTTGCTGGATACAATTTTAATGAATATTTTGCAATCGAAGTTGCTTATAATGATTTAGGTGACACAATCGCAACCATTGATACGCCTTTAACTGCAAACAGAGAAGTAGAAGTTTGGACGCTTGCTAGCGTATTAAAGTATGAAATATTAAATAATCTTACATTACTGGCTAAGGGTGGGATCGCAAGAATAGATAATGAAGAAAGACTCAGTAATGGAACAAATTACTCAGAAGAAAGTGAAGAGTTTTATTTTGGGCTTGGTGCAGAATATTCAACTTCAAGTGGTTATGCCGTCAGAGTATTATACGAAGAATATGGAGAGGACGATGGAACAACTTCTGGAGCAGCTATTCCTGATAGAGTTGACCCAAGTGCAATATCTTTAAGTATTATAAAAAAATTTTAGATTTTCAGCCAAAACAAAATTTAATTTTTAGAAAATTATAGTTAAGTTTAATCACATTAATCTTATTAATGGGAATATACATGGGAATATGAAAATCTCTCTACTCATAGACCTACAGGTAGTTATATTAGCGTAAATCCATAGTCACCAAGACATAAAAGCTAAATAGCAATTTATTTAATACTAATTTTTTCTTTTTTTGTTAACTTAAATTTTTCATTAGGGTTTATTATTACTCCTAATTTTTTCATAAAATCAATATTTGCTAAAAATGGAATTTTATTTCTTTGATCCAATGATACATCTTGAATATAAATTTTATCTAAAAATTTTATTTCACATTCTATGACAGGCCTAATAGTATTTGGCTTTAATAGTTTTATAAATTTTTTAATTTTTTTTGTATACCATTTTCCTTTTCTTGAAAATTTTACTTCCATAATTTTTTTATTGATTTCTAAATTATCTACATCTAGCGCACAAGCAGAAGCGCTATTACCAGTATCCATTTTGGCAATCATATTTTCACCATCACAAACTATTGTTTCTTGTATGCCACATATTTTTTTTTCTGTTGTATAATTTTTAATCTGGGCTTTAGAATAGTTAAGTTTTATCATTGCATTAATAATGTCCTCGCAAATCTCGCTTCTAGTTGCTAATGAGATACCTTGCGTTCCAGGAGAATGATTAACCTCAAGTACATAAGGTTTTTCTAAAACCCTATTTGAGGATGGAATAAAATCAACTCCTACAAATTTTCCATCTACTGCCATTGCAGCTCTAATACAAGTCTCTTTTTCCAATTTTGTAAGTTTTATGGTGTAGGCTTTTGATCCTTGCGATATGTTTGATCTAAAATCATTTGTGATTTTAACTCTTTTAATTGCAGCAATTATTTTATTATTTAAAACAATAACTCTGATATCAAATTTCGTGTCAATATACTCTTGCAATAAAATCTCATTATTATCAATTTTAGAAAACATTTGGACTATTGACGGAAGAGACCTATAACTTTCAATTAAAATTACACCAACTCCTTTAGATCCTTGAAGCG
>JAYOZO010000018.1:0-5305 GCA_038154165.1 Thiothrix sp. | reverse complement strand
CTTGAAGCGTTTTTAAAATAATTAAAAATTTATTTTGAAGTTTTTTAACAGCTAATTTTAAAGATTCTTTAGAGTCATTTTGAATCACTAAGGTTTTTGGTTGTTTAATATTCTCTTTTTTTAACAATACATATGTTAAGTATTTATCTGAACATGCTTCAATACATTTTCTAGAGTTTATAACTGATACCCCAATATTTTCTAATTCTGATATTAAAGCAAGGTATGATTTTTTTTGGTTAATAGCTCCTCTAACAATTACAACTGTGGATTTATTTAATTCAAAACCTTTTTTATCTGATTCGTTATGTATGTAAATTTTATTATTTTTTTTATGAGAAAAATATGCACCATTTAGCTTGCAAAGATATGTGTCTATACCTTTCGACTTTGCTATTTTGTATAATCTTACAGATGTAGACTCTAATTTTTTATTCTGACTAACAGGCACAGTTAACAATTTTTTTCTAACCATTCTTGTATCAGAAATTATTAAAATTCTTAAGGTATTAATTTTATTTTGCATATGTGAGATTTTTATTTAATAATCTTTATTGGGTGGAGTATTTTCTACCTTATGTAAGTTTATGGCAAGTTTTTTATTAGTTAAAAAGTTCTTTGTTGCAGATAAAGTTCATAATATGTCTATAAAAATCTATTAAAATAAATTTTCATAATTTTCCAAGACATGTGCATTGCATCTCTATCATACTTTAGGCCATTTGACTCATCATTAGCATCTGGATTTGTAAAAGCATGTGAAACGCCACCAAATATATGAACAAACCATTGTGCTTTTTTTTCCTTGAATTCATTTTGTAATTTTTTTAGATCCTGATTAGTAGCGTATGGATCTTCATCACCATGAAGTATTAATAAGGGTGTTTTTATTTGATTTGGATTTTTTATATTAGGCCTGTCATATATTCCATGAAAAGAAACAACAAGATTTAATTCTGCACCTGACCTTGCTAAATCTAGAACACATTTTCCGCCAAAACAATAACCTATAGCAGCTATCTTGTGCTTATCCACATATTTATTATTTTTCAGTAATTCTAAACAATGATTTATTCTTTTTGAGAGAACAGTTCTGTCAGCTGATAGTGAATTCATTAATTTTGTTGATTCTTCAGGATTATTACCTCTTATACCTTTACCATACAAATCTATGGCAAATGCAAAATATCCTGCGTTTGCCAAGTGCTCACATTTTCTTTCTTCTAGTTTAGAACAGCCAGAATACTGATGAGAAACCAGCACGCCTGGAAGAGGGCCTTTTATATCATCGTTATAACATACAAAGCCTTGAAATGTTAAACCTTGATCTCGATATTCATATGGCTCTTTAATAATCATTTTAAAGTTATATAAATAAAAAATATATGCCAGATAAAATAAATCCTATCGCAGGAACAATAGTTATAAGTTTTTGAAAATTCTTCTCAAAAGAAGTAGGAGTAATAACTAGTTTTTCTAGCAAAACAAAAATTGTTAAAGCTACTACAAAAGTTAAATTCATCACGCCTGCCACTAAAAGAATTGCCATCAAAAACCAACAACAGAATACACAATAAAATCCGTGCCCAAGGCCCATTCTTAATGCACCTATGTTACCATCTTTCCATTTTGCCATAACAAGAGATAGTGGAGATCTACATTTGTCCAAACATATGTTTTTGTAGGGTGTTAATTGATAAATACCAGCAATAATTAAAATGATGCCTGAAAGATAGTTATTAATTGATGACATCATTGGGTTCATTAGACTTACCTGATGCAATGGGTATTGAATTGTAGAAATAATAATAGAATAAATAATCCAAGCAATTAGGTACCCAAAATAAAAAATGTATGTTGGAGTAAATTGTAAATTATTTTTTTGTTTTGATTTATTAACCGTTGCAAACATTAAAACTGTTGGAATAATACTTGGGCTCATCATTGCAATCATCATAATTGTCCACATCATTATCAATTGATAAAAATCATTTGTCACCCAATTATTATCCATTGGTGGCATCCAGTATGTGCTTGGTAACCAAGAAGAATCTTTTTCCATATCCATTTTCATTCCAGAATCTTTTTCCATATCCATTTTCATTTGCCCCATATCCATATTCATTTGAGACATATTTGAATCCATATTGAAAAGAAAAAGCCAACCAGCAAAAGATATTGCAAGAATTCCCCCAATAACTGAATTTTTTTGAAGTTTGCTAAGATTTTCTTGATTTGACATAATTTTTACTCTGATATTTTAATTATAATTGTTATATAAATTTAATATGAATATTAATTTATATCAACATAATAGTTATGCACTATTTTGCATAAAATATAAGAATTTAAATAAAAAAATTGATTTTTTATATATATAAGATACTGATTTTAAATGATAAACTATAAATTATTGACTTTTGTTTTTAGACTATTAAAGTAATAACAAGATGTAGTATATATAAATTTAGAGACTTTAGTTTTTTATTAAATCTGCTAATGTGATAAAAATAATAGGGGGAGACAATTATGTCAGATAATTGGAGCGTAAAAGGTAATTATTTTGAATCTTGTAACTGTGATCTAGTTTGTCCATGTATTTTTTTAGAAGCGCCAACTGAAGGTTTTTGTGAGGCTCAGGTTGGATGGTCGATTGATGAGGGCCACCTTGACGGTATTGATTTGAGTGGAAGAAAGGTCGGTGTTTGGCTACATGCACCTTGCGAAGGAGAAAATAAAAATTTAACTGATGGAGGTTGGTCCTTAGCTTTATATGTAGATGATGGAGCAACTGATGAGCAGTTCAACGCTATATGTGAATTATGGAGTGGAAATCACGGAGGCCATTTAGCAGTTATTGCTAGTTTGGTTGGAGAAGTAATGAGTGCAGAAAAGGCTCCTATCACGATTGAAAGTACAGCAGATAAAAAAGTTTTAAAAATTGGTAATGTTGGACATCAAGAACTTGCTGCAGTAGCTGGTGCTGATGGTGGAGCTGTTAAAGTGAGCAATATGCCTCTAGCCGTTGCACCACCATATGATATTACTGTATTTAAGTCTGTTATAAATACATATAATGGGAATGGTAAAAACTTTTCTCAATCTGGTAAAGTTGGTTTAGCATCTCCTTTTGCGTACGGACCTAATTAAAGAATAATAATAATAATAATATATGTTGAGCTCTTAAGGTCGCGAAAGCGACCTTTGTTTTATTAATTTTTAATATAACTATAAAATATGAATCGCTTTACTAAAGATAATACTATACAAGATAGAGATGAAGAAATTGTCGTAAGTAATTTTCATTATGTAAATAAAAATAAAATAAGTAAAAATTATGAAAAAAGTTTTTCTGAAATTTTTTTGGGATTAGGTTGTTTTTGGGGGGCTGAAAGACTTTTTTGGAGTATGCCTGAAGTTTATGTTACTTCTGTAGGATACGGAGGAGGTTTTATAAAAAATCCTACTTATCAAGATTTATGTTCTGGGCAAACTGGACATGCAGAACTAGTGAGAGTTATTTTTAAACCTAGTGAAAAATTTCTACTGAATATTCTTAAAGTTTTTTGGGAAAACCATGACCCAACTCAAGGCATGAGACAAGGGAATGATATTGGCACTCAATATCGCTCCTGTATTTATACAATAAATGAAGAACAATACAAAATTGCTATTAAAACAAGAAATATATATCAAAAAAATTTAAACAATAATGGTATAGATAAGATAATTACAACAGACATAAAATTTAATGATGCATTTTATTTTGCTGAAGATTATCATCAGCAATATCTTGCTAAGAACCCAGATGGTTACTGCGGAATCCAGGGAACTGGGGTGTTATTGAATATTTAATATTATGGAAACTTGAAACCTTCTTTACCATTGTTAGCTTTTTCAGGCCAGTACGTTTTATCACTATTATCCTCAATTAGTTTCTCGCATTCTTTTATTGCCTCACCATACGTCATCTCGCTATCAAATTTACCAACTTCGTTATGGTTTTGTTTATGTTTCCAGGCAATTATATAGCCTTTATCGTCTTTTTTTTTTATTAAATTATCTGTCATTTGACCCTCTAATTGATATATCATTAATTTTTGTAAGATTATAAACTTAAATTTAGTTGGTAGCTAGTATGTATTTAACAGAAGAAAAAATTAATAAAAACCCATTTAAACAATTTGAAATCTGGTTTGAAGAAGCTAAAAATATTGGGTTAAAGGATCCAAATGCTATGAACGTAGCTTCGTCCACAAAAGATGGTAGACCATCTTCAAGAATGGTGTTATTGAAAAGTTTTGATGAGAATGGTTTTATTTTTTACACTAATTATACTAGTAGAAAGAGCGAAGAAATTATTAGTAATCCAAAAGTTGCACTTAATTTTTTTTGGGACGCCCTAGAAAGACAAATAAGGATTGAAGGTGAAATTATGAAAGTTGACTCAAAAATATCAGATGATTATTTTGCCTCAAGATCAAGATTGAGTCAGCTAGGTGCACATGCTTCAGATCAAAGTAAAATTATTAAAAATTATGAGGAGCTTAATAATAAACTTGATATAGTTAAAGAGAAATTTAAAAATAAAATAATTCCAAGACCTAATCACTGGGGTGGATTTATAGTAAAACCAGAAACAATAGAGTTTTGGCAAGGGCATGATGGCAGACTTCATGATAGGCTAAAATATCAAAAAGAAAAAAATGACTGGGTTATATGTCGATTATCACCATAAAACAGGAGGTGCAAAATGAGCAATAGTACAGAATTTAAAAAAATATCAATATCGACCGAGGCGTATGAACCATTTATGCTTGGCGATAAGCAAGCGGGTGAAGTTTATTGGTTAAGTTTAACTAACTCAGATGAAAAACCTACATTTTCTGGTTTATGGCGATGTGAACCAATGACTTTTAATTATGAGTTTCCAGGTGATGAATATATACATGTCTTAGAGGGTAGCTTGTCGGTGAAAACGGAAAATAAAAACTATGAGCTAAATAAAGGAGATATTGCCCTTTTCAAAAAAGGTATTAAGTCAGTTTGGACAATAACAGAATCATTTAAAAAATTTTTTGTAATAGATAATTGTTAAAAAAAAAATTCAAAATTATATTTTGTATTATTATAGTTTTTTTCTTTAATAAATATTCAGTAGCAGAATCATCAATTTCTTATTATTCAAATAATGATAGTTCTACAAGTTTTGACATTAGTTTCTCTTTTTACTCAATTCATAATGTAAAAAAAAATTATAAACTGTTAACAGATTATGAAAAAATTAGCAGATTTAACCCTTCTG
>JAYOZO010000017.1:19080-19448 GCA_038154165.1 Thiothrix sp. | reverse complement strand
TAGGTTAATATATATAATATGCAATTATATTATAATCAATTAGACAAGCATTTACAGGGAAATTTAAAGTATATTTATATCATTACAGGTGATCAAATATATCAAGAAGAAAATTGTGTTCAAAAGATTATAAAAAAAGCAAATGAAAATAATATTTATGACCATGAAATACTTTATATTGATAAATCATTTGACTGGGATTACTTTGACTCGATAAACACAAATCTTTCATTATTTAGCGTCAGAAAAGTCATTGAGTTAAGATTTTTAACGAAAACAGTAGGCGTAAATGCTGAAAAAAGAATTGAGAAATATATAGAAAATTATAATGAGTCTAATATTTTAATTATAAGATTACCAATATTAAA
>JAYOZO010000017.1:14952-19070 GCA_038154165.1 Thiothrix sp. | reverse complement strand
ATATTAAAAACTTCTGATTTTAAAAAGAACTATCTTGGAATAAAGAATATTAATGTTGGATTAATAAGATTGTTTGAGTTTACAAAAAAAAATATGATTTTTGAGCTTACAGAAATAGCAACAAAATTCAATTATAATATTGATAAAGATTGTATAAATTATATTTCCGATTTATATGAAGGAAACATGGTTGCAGCAAATCAAGCTTTAATAAAAATAAATTTATTAATTAATAAAGATGAAATAATAAACTTAGAGTTTTTGAAAAAAGTTTTTTCAAGTGACGTTGATTTTGAAGCAATAAATCTAGTTGATTACACTATAGAAGGAAATCTTGATAAAATACAGTCTTGCTGTATTTTTTTGAAAAAAAACAATTATCCTGCACAATATATAATATGGTCATTTATAAGGACCTTTAGATCAATAATTACTAATTTAGAGCTTATAAGTCAAGGTAAACCTATTGAAGAAATTCTAAAAAATATTTGGCCCTATGAAAAAAAGAATTTAATGACGCTTTCTATGAAAAAATTTTCAGTTAAAAAAATAGAATCGTATTTAGGTATTCTAGTTAGAATTGATATGCAATCAAAAAACGTGCTTGATGAAAATGTATGGGATTCAATATATGATTTGTCGGTATCTATTGCAAAAAATAAACTTTCAGTTATTAAATATACTTAATATAATATAAATTATGAATATAAAAGAATATGTCAATAAAATATGTTTTGCCGCAAAATTATCTTCTGAAGTAATTTCATGTTCTAGTGAAATCAAAAAAAATGAAATTTTAAAATCATTAATTAATGAAATTGAAAATGATAAGAATTTTATTATTGAAGCCAATAATAAAGATCTTGAGACAATAGAATCCTCTAAAAATGCTGCAAATTCTTTTATTGATAGATTAATGATTAATGAAGACAGAATCAATTCAATGATTAAGAGTATACAAGAGATAATCAACTTTAAAGACCCTGTTGGAGAAATAAGGAATCTTAGAACAATGCCAAGTGGTATTAAAGTTGGAAAAATGTCAATGCCATTAGGAGTTATTTTAATGATTTATGAGTCAAGACCAAACGTAACAATTGATGCGTCTGCCTTGTCAATAAAATCTGGAAATTCTATAATTTTGAGAGGGGGTTCGGAATCAATAAATACAAATATTGCTCTTTCTAACTGCATAACAAAATCTTTGATAGCTAATAATATTGATAAAAATGTAGTACAGTTGATCGATAAAACAGATAGAAAAATTGTTAATGAGTTGCTTATCCAGAATAGCTATATTGATATTGTAATTCCACGAGGTGGGAAAAATTTAATAAAATTAGTTGATGATTTATCAACTATATCGGTCTTAAGACATCTTGATGGAATATGTCATGTTTATGTTGATGAATTTGCTGATATTAATAAAGCGATAAGTATCTGTATTAACTCAAAAACCCAAAGAACAGGTGTTTGTAACGCAATGGAAACTCTTATCGTTAATTCTAAAATAGCAGATATTTTTTTACCATTGTTAGAAGCAGAACTGATTTTAAAAAATGTTGAAATTCGTGGTTGTAAAAAAACTCAAAAAATTATTCACTCTGCTGTTTCCGCAACAGAAGAAGATTGGTCAACTGAATATTTAGATTCAATACTATCAATTATTATAGTTGAAAATTATAATGATGCTATAAAACATATATCTAAATATGGCTCTGGTCACACTGATGTTATAGTAACTGAGGATAATATAACGGCAAATTTATTCTTAAGAAATGTTAATTCAAGTTCAGTTATGCATAATGCGTCATCAAGATTCGCGGATGGTTTTGAATATGGTTTAGGAGCTGAGATTGGTATAAGTACAAATAAACTTCATGCTAGAGGCCCTGTTGGTATAGAAGGACTAACAAATGAAAAATTTATTGTTATTGGTGATGGTAATATAAGGTAAAAAAATGACAAAGAATATAAATGATTATGAATCTCAATTAATTGATATAAATAATAATATTGATGAAATTGGGAGGTATCTTTGATATAAATAATAAAATTAAAGATAAAGATGATTTAGAAATTAAGCTTCAAGATGAAAAAATTTGGTCTGATAGAGAGAAATTACTTTCCTTATCAAGAAAAAAAGCGTCAATAGAAAAAGATATATATGAATTTAATAGTATTGTTGATCAGTTTGAACAGCTCCAAGAATTTATGGAATTATATAAAGACGACCCATTTGATGACTTAGAAGAATATATTTCAAAAGAAATTAAAAAAATAAATTTAAGTATTGAAAAGCTTTCTTTTATAAAAATATTTAATGATAAATCAGATCTGTGCAACGCTTATGTTGATATTCAATCTGGTTCAGGTGGCACAGAAGCTCAAGATTGGGCTGAAATGCTTGTGAGAATGTATACTCGATGGGGAGAAAGGCATGATTTTGATATCGAGACTATTAATATATCAAGTGGTGAAGTGGCAGGAATTAAAAGTGCTACTTTAAAATTTAATGGGCCTTATGCTTTTGGATGGCTTAAAACAGAAACTGGCGTCCATAGGTTGGTTAGAAAATCTCCATTTGATTCTGGAAATAGAAGACATACATCTTTTGCGTCGGTATTTGTTTCTCCAGAAATTAATGACAATATAGAAATTGATATAGATCCAAGTGATTTAAGAATAGATGTATTCAGAGCAAGTGGTGCTGGAGGCCAGCATGTTAATAAAACGGAATCTGCGGTAAGAATTACACATTTAAAATCAGGTGTAGTTACACAATGCCAAAACGGAAGATCTCAGCATAAAAACAAAGAAACAGCTATGAAACAGCTAAAAGCTAAATTATATGAAATTGAAATACAAAAAAAGAAGAACGAGCAAGATAGTATAGAGAATGAAAAAGCTGATATTGGCTGGGGTAGTCAAATAAGATCATATGTTTTAGATCAATCAAGAATTAAAGATTTAAGAACAAATATTGAAACAAGCAATACTCAATCTGTCTTAGATGGTAATATTGATTTATTTATAAAAGAAAGCTTAAAAATAGGTGGTAACAATGAATGATAAAATCGATGATTCGCATAGATTAATTCTCGAAAGACGAAGAAAATTAGATCTTCTTAAAGAAAGCGGTAACAATTACCTTAATAGTTTTAAAAATAATACTAGTTGTAAAGATATTAGAGAAGCTTCTACTAGTGATAATGTTATTGAAAACGAAGATAAAATATTTATTGTTATGGGCAGAATGATGTCTAAGAGAATAATGGGCAAGTCTAGTTTTGCTAGCATAAAAGATGAGTCTGGTGCTATACAGTTTTTTGTAGATAAAACTAAATTTTCTGAACAAAAATTTAAGCTTTTTAAAAATTCTGATGTTGGTGATATCGTATATGTCAAAGGATTTCTATTTAAAACGAAAACTGATGAACTCACTATTAACTGTCTAGAATTTAATATAGTTACAAAATCATTAAGACCATTACCAGAAAAATTTCATGGTCTGTCTGATCAAGAAATTAAATACAGAAAAAGATATTTAGATCTAATATGTAATGAAAGCACTTGGATCACTTTTAATGAGAGATTTAAAATAATAAAATCTATCCGGAGTTTTTTTGATAATAAAGGATTTATTGAAGTCGAAACCCCCATGATGCAGAAAATTCCTGGAGGCGCTACAGCCAGACCATTTATTACTCATCATAATACTTTAGATATAGATCTATATATGAGAATCGCACCTGAATTATATTTAAAAAGACTTATAGTTGGTGGTTTTGAGAAAATATATGAAATTAATAGAAATTTTAGAAATGAAGGTGTCTCATCAAAGCATAATCCAGAATTTACAATGATTGAGTTTTACCAAACGTATTCAAATTATTTAGATATGATGGATTTAACTGAGGAACTTCTAAAAAATATTGTAAAAACAGTAAAAGGAACTACAGTTATAGAATACCAAGGTAAATCAATAGATTTTGGCAAATCTTTTAAAAGATTAACTCTTAAAAAATCAATTTTGGAATTTACAAATGATTTAATTTCTAAAGATATAGATGATAAGGAGAAACTAATAAATTTTTCAAAAAAATTAAATATTGATT
>JAYOZO010000017.1:1525-14942 GCA_038154165.1 Thiothrix sp. | reverse complement strand
TTTTTTTATGGGAAAAGAATTTTCTAATGGTTTTACAGAATTAAACGACCCTGATGATCAAAGAAAAAGATTTGAAGATCAAGTAAAGTTAAAAGATTTAGGAAACGATGAAGCAATGTATTTAGACGAAGATTATATTGAAGCATTAGAATATGGAATGCCACCAACTGCTGGAGAGTGTATAGGTATTGATAGATTAGTAATGATTTTGACAAACTCAGCATCTATAAGAGATGTTTTGTTATTTCCGCTAATGAGATAGCTTTAATATCCAAGAAAGGCAAGTATAATCACTAATATAAAAACTACTAATAAAATTATTAATGGAATCAAAAACTCATTTTTTTTTCTATTTACGAATAAAATTAATAGGAATAAAGCTACACACAAAATAATTAAATATTTAATCATTACTTAATATCCCCTCTATTTTTTTTATTTTATCACCTTTGTGAATAAAAAGTGATTTTTCTAAAAATTCTTTTCTTAAGGAGCCTATGCAGATATATTCATTTTTCCCAGAACAAACAACGTTAATGATGTGACCGTAAACTTTGTCATTATCTAGTTGTTTTAATTCATTACCAATTAATATTTCTTTTGACGATATAATTTCAAAATAATAAAGAGCTTTTTTTGATTCGCCTAGATAGTGAGTCCTAGCAACTATTTCTTGCCCGGGATAGCATCCTTTATCAAACGAAACTCCATTTAATAAATCAAGAGATATCATTTGAGGCGTGAATGACTCAATAAATTTCTTGTAAATAAATGGGGTCTTATTTTTAATATCGCAGAAATCCCAAGCTTTATAACCAAGTAAATTTAAATTTTCAAAATTTATATATTTATTAATGTCTTTTTGACTTATAGATAAGATAACTGAATTATTATCTGTTGAAAAAACTATGGTTTCTTTGTTATCGGTAGATTCTATAATACTTGGATTATCTAAATTTAAAAAATTATTTTTACTGTTTTTTATGCCAATAAGTTCATTTTCTATAATTGTAAAATTAACTTTTGCCATCATTTTATACATGTTTAATTTATCAATTAGCAATTTTGAAGAATCTAAAGTTGTATATAAGTAATAGTTTTTATTTATTTGAAATATATAGAAAATTGATATAATTCTTCCTTTTGGATTACAATAACCTGAAAGAATTATATTTTTATCTTTAAGTATCTTTATATCATTCGTAAATTGAGAATTTAGAAAGCTCTCTGTATCTTCACCAGTGCATTTTATTAGTACTTTGTTTTTTAGTATGGAAATTGAATAATTATTAGTTATTTTATTTATTTCTTCCTCAGGTTGATAATTATATTGAAGACCATAATCATCATAATATGCTATATTTGTGAGGTATTTTTTTAAAAAATCGTATATCATATGCAACTTTAAAATTATTTAAATATTAAGGAAAACAATGCCAGAATCTAAATCACCATTGTCGCCACATTTACAAGTATACAGATTACCTCTTGTTGCGATTGTGTCAATATCACATCGTATGTGCGGTGTCATTAATGGTTTAGGTTATGCAATATTTGTAATTTTCTTATTGTCCATTGCATCGGGTCCTGAATTCTATAATATAATTCAAATTATACTATCAAGTATTTATGCAAAAATATTAATGATTTTATGGGTGTTTTCTTTTTACTTGCACTTGTCAAACGGAATTAGACATTTAGCTTGGGACGTTGGCTATGGTTTTGGTGGAAAATCTCCTCTAATATCATCGATTTTAGTAATGATTTCTACAGTTTTATTAACCTTGTTTACCGTTTTACTATATTTTGGCACCTAGATGTAGAAGGAGAAAAAATTGATTCACGGAAAAAAACATTGGCTTTACCATAGATTTTCTGCAATATTTTTAGTGCCTTTAATGCTCTGGTTAATATATTCATTGAGTCTTATAAATTTATTATCTTATGAAAATATTGTTTTATGGATAGGTAACACAACAAACTTTATTCTTTTATTTATAATTATCATTATTTCAGCAATTCATTTTCAACTTGGTATTCAGGTTATTCTTGAGGACTATATTTCTCAAGTAGAAAAAAGAAATTTTTACATAAAATTTTTACACTTTATATATTTAATTTTTTGTTTGTTGGGTCTTAGCTCTATTTCAATAATTTATTTCGGAGCTCAAATATAAATGAATAAAGATTACGAAATGATAACCCATGAGTATGATGTTATTGTGGTTGGAGCCGGTGGTGCAGGCTTAAGGGCTACTCTAGGCATGGCAACAGAAGGTCTAAAAACCGCTTGTATAACAAAAGTTTTTCCAACGAGAAGTCACACAGTAGCTGCTCAAGGTGGTATGAGTGCAGCTCTTGGAAACATGGGGGAAGATGATTGGCGTTGGCATATGTACGACACTATCAAAGGTTCTGATTGGTTGGGGGATCAAGATGCGATTGAATATATGTGCAGAGAAGCAATACCCTCTGTAATAGAGCTTGAGCATTATGGGGTACCTTTTTCAAGAACTGAGGATGGTAAAATATACCAAAGACCTTTTGGTGGAATGACTACTCATTATGGCGAAGGAATAGCGCAAAGAACTTGTGCGGCAGCCGATAGAACTGGACACTCTATTCTTCACACTTTATATCAACAATCATTAAAATATAAAGCAGAATTTTTTATAGAATATTTTGCAATTGATTTAGTAATGAATGATGGAGAGTGTGTAGGAGTCGTAGCAATCGATCTAGCCTCCGGCAAGTTACATTTGTTTAAAGGGCACGTGACTTTATTAGCAACAGGTGGTTATGGTAGGGCTTATTTTTCAGCTACATCAGCACATACTTGTACTGGAGATGGGGGTGGAATGGCTCAAAGAGCAGGGGTGCCTTTACAAGATATGGAATTTACTCAATTCCATCCAACTGGTATTTATGGCGCTGGTTGTTTAATTACAGAAGGTTCAAGAGGTGAAGGTGGATATTTAACAAACTCTAACGGCGAGAGGTTTATGGAAAGATATGCTCCTAATGCTAAGGACCTAGCATCAAGAGATGTTGTGAGTAGATCAATGACAATTGAAATAAACGAAGGCCGGGGAGTTGGAAAAGATAAAGACCATATTGAGCTTCATTTAGAGCATTTAGGCGAAGATGTTATTAATGAGAAGCTCCCAGGTATTGCAGAGTCTGCAAAGATATTTGCTGGTGTTGATGTGACAAAAGCGCCAATACCAGTAATACCTACCGTTCATTATAATATGGGTGGAATACCAACAAATTATTTTGGTGAAGTTATAAAACCTAAAAATATAAATGATGAATCAATTGTGCCAGGTTTAATGGCTATTGGTGAAGCGTCTTGCGTATCGGTTCATGGTGCTAATAGATTAGGCTCAAATTCATTGTTAGACTTAATTGTATTTGGAAGAGCAGCAGCAAAACAAGCCTCTAAAATTGTGAAGCCTGGCGCTCCACATAAAGCCGTAAAAAAAAATAATATTGAAAAAATCATATCCAGGTTTGATAAAATTAGATTTTCTTCTGGTGATAATTTACCTTCTCAATTGAGAATGAAGTTACAGAAAGAAATGCAAAAGAGTGTAGCAGTTTTTAGAACAGAAAAAACCTTAGATGAGGGTAGAAAAAATATACATTCTTTATATAAAGATTTTTCAAATATAAACCTAAGCGATCGTTCTATGAAATGGAATACAGAACTCTTAGAAACACTTGAGCTTGAAAACTTACTCACGCAGTCTATAGTGTCTGTAGAGTCGGCATATAATAGGAAAGAATCAAGAGGTGCTCATGCTCGTGATGATTTTCCAGAAAGAAATGACAAAGAGTGGATGAAACATACAATTGCATACATTGATGATAATGGTATAGTTGACATAGACTATAGAAAAGTTGTATTAACAACTTTAACTGATGATGTAGAGGCTGTTCCACCTAAAAAGAGAGTATACTAATTGTGGCTAAATTCAAACTTCCATTAAATTCAATAGTTGAAAACGGAAAATATTTTAAATGCGATTCTAAAAATAAAGATGGTATAAGAATATTTAAGGTATATAGATATGACCCCGATGATCAAAAAAATCCAAGAGTTGATACATACGAGATTGATTCATCAGATTGCGGCCCAATGATTTTAGATGCTTTATTAAAAATTAAAAATGAAATTGATACTACTATTACATTTCGAAGATCTTGTAGAGAGGGTATTTGTGGCTCTTGCTCAATGAATATTGACGGAAGAAATACACTTGCTTGCACAAAAAGTATTGTAGAAATAAAAGGTGATATAAAAATTTATCCATTGCCCCATATGCCCGTAATAAAAGATTTAGTTACAGATCTTACAAACTTTTATAAACAATACGAATCTATCCAACCTTGGCTTCAAGCAGATCATCCTGAAAATATTGAAAAAGAAAGACTTCAATCAAAAGAAGAATTGCTAGAGCTTGATGGCTCTGATGAATGTATTTTGTGTGCTTGTTGTTCAACTAGTTGCCCTAGCTACTGGTGGAATAGTGACAAATATTTGGGCCCAGCTACTTTATTACAAGCTTATAGATGGATAGCTGATTCTCGTGACAATAAAACAAATGAAAGACTGAAATATCTTGAAGATACTTTTAAACTTTATAAATGCCATACGATTATGAATTGCACAAACGCCTGCCCAAAGGGTTTGAACCCAGCTAAACAAATTGCAAAAATAAAGTCATTGATAGTGTCTAATAAAATTTAGAATGGATGAAAAAGAAATTCTTTGGAAATGTAGAAGAGGTACAAAAGAGCTAGATCTTTTAATGACGGATTTCTTTAATTTACACTACAAGAAGGCAACAAAATCACAAAAAACAGGTTTTATAAAGTTATTATCTTATGAAGACCCAATAATTTATGATCTTATTTTAAAGAAAATATCGTTAAAAGACATTGAAGTTAATGAAATTGCTGATATGATACGTACTATGAGATCAAAAAATTTTTGCTCATAGAATACAAAATTAGTTATCTAATTTTTTTGATTAATACTATATAGAAGAAAAATATGTCAGATAGAGAAACAGGTACAGTTAAATGGTTTAATGATTCAAAAGGTTACGGATTTATTCAAAGAGAAAGTGGTAAAGACGTTTTTGTGCATTTTGGAGCAATTAAAATTGAAGGTGACGGATATAGAACTCTAAAAGAAGGACAAGCAGTTGAGTTTACAGTTACTGAAAGTGAAAAAGGTTTAACTGCTACAGACGTAGAAGCTAAATAAAATCACCAGCTTAATTATAATTTAATTATTGTAAATATATTTTACAACTCAATACTTAAAAATTTTTTTTGCTTATGCAATTAAAAAATCAAGTAGTTAATTAATTTTACTATAATTATTTTTTAAATACTTTGTTTAAATTATTAGACAGGGAATTTATTGCTGTGTATTATAAATTTATGTTGATAATTAGTGATTTTAATACTGTAAGTAAAAATAACTTTCTTTCTTTAATGAGATCATACGAAAGTAATTTTTTATTATTGTCAAAACTTATTGACTTAAATATTATGAAGAATAAGTCTATAGGTAAAAAATTTGAATCTAGGTCAAATAATACACGTAAAAAGATGCGGATTTATATTGAATCTATTTCAAAGCACACTGCAATCGTAAATTTTTTAAATAATGATTTTAACGATAATTTATTTCTCGATATAGTTAAAGTTAAAATTTATTTTGATTCAAAACAGGTTGAAATTATTAGTTCTAAAAATTCTAATTATTTTGATTTAAATACTGGCAAAGATATTCAAATTTATCATAATGCGCGTCTTTCGAAGTGGTATAAAAGCTATTTTTTATCATTATGGATTAATAGCTGTCTAAAAAAAGGTTATTCATTTGATTTAAACTCTGAAGTATAATCTAAAAAATTTTTTAATTAATTGATATATTATGTCTAATGAATTTTTAGTTGAAGGGATAAATATTGCAAAGCTTCCTAGTGATTATGGAAGTACAGGCTTTAAAATGTTTAAAGGATCCGTTTTGAATAACGTAGAAATTGCTTATGAAACTTGGGGTGAGCTATCTATAAATAACGATAATGCTGTACTTCTTTTTACTGGTTTATCTCCTTCTTCTCATGCGGCATCTTCTGATTTAAACAAATCAAAAGGATGGTGGGAGTTTATGATAGGCCCTGGTAAGCCAATTGATACAAACAAGTATTTTGTTGTATGTGTAAATTCATTAGGGAGCTGCTTTGGTTCAACTTCACCAGCATCTATTAATAAAGAAACTGGTTCTGTCTATGGTCTTAGCTTTCCAGAACTATCTATTGAGGATATAGCAAAATCTGGTCACGCCGTCTTGCTAACACTTGGCATAGATCATGTACACACAGTAATAGGACCATCAATGGGCGGGATGACGGCTTTAGCTTATTCATTAATGTACCCTCATAGTTTAAGTAATTTAATCGTAATATCAGCTGCTGCACGCGCTTTGCCTTTTACAATATCTATTAGATCATTACAAAGGGAATTAATTAGAAGTGACCCAAAATGGAATAATGGTGTTTATAATAAAAATTCAGCGCCTATTAATGGTATGAAACTTGCGAGAAAATTAGGCTTAATGTCATATAGAGCTGCAAATGAATGGCGTGAAAGATTTAATAGAGCAAGATTACCAAAACTAAATACTAGAAAAATGTTTGATATAGAATTTGAAGTAGAAAATTATTTAGATCATAATGCCGAAAAATTTGTTTCTATGTTTGATCCAAATTGTTATTTATACCTATCTAGAGCCATGGATTTATTTGATGTTGCTGAACATGGCGGTACTGTTAATGCTGGGTTAGCAAAAATACATACAAAAAATAATTTAATTATTGGGGTTGACTCAGATATTCTTTTTCCTATAGATCAGCAAAAAGAAATTGCTAATGGTATTGCAAAATCAGGCAAAAATGTAAAATTTGAAATTTTAAACTCTATACAAGGACATGATTCTTTTTTGGTAGATGTAGAAAATTTTTCTAGAGTTATAGGTGATTTTTTTAAGAATTAACGATATTTAATATCTTTATAAGAAGTTTTATTATTTCCTGTATATAATTGTCTTGGTCTTCCAATTCTAAAATTTTTATCTTCTATCATTTCGTTCCAATGTGCCATCCACCCAACAGTTCTTGCTAGCGCAAAAATAACTGTATACATACATTGAGGTATTCCTATTGCTTTAAGAAGTATTCCTGAATAAAAATCTACGTTTGGATATAATTTTCTTGATACAAAATAATCATCTTCAAGAGCATGTTTTTCAAGCTTCATTGCAATATCAAATAACGGTTTATTTGGGTTATTACCATCAAGTTTATTTAAATATTCGTGTGCTTTTTTTTGAATTATTTTTGCTCTTGGATCATAGTTTTTGTATATTCTGTGACCAAAGCCCATTAATCTAAACGGGTTTTTTTTATCCTTAGCCTTCTCAATATAGTGTTCAACATCTTTATTAGAGTTTTTTATTTCATCCAGCATATTAATTACGGCTTCATTTGCACCTCCATGAGTAGGTCCCCAAAGTGTTGTTATGCCAGCTGCTATTGCCGCATATGGGCTTGTTTCTGAGCTGCCTGACAATCTAACGGTTGAAGTAGATGCATTCTGTTCGTGATCTGCGTGTAGCAAGAATATTATATCCATTACGTTTGAAGAGTTTATTTTTTGCTCTTCATTTAATTCTGGAAAAGACATATTAATAAAATTTTCAGCTATAGATAAGGATTTATTAGGTTTTTGAAAGTTATTATTTAAAATATGGTTTAGTATCCAAGCTGAAATTACTGGAACACTCGCTATTAAATTTATGGTTGACTTATACCTATATTTTTCACAATGAATATCAATTTCTTTATGATGTATAGCAGCTAATATACTTAAACAAGCAATCATTATAGCCATAGGATGACTGTCTTTTGAAAAAACTTTAATTATATCTTTTATTGATGAATGAACATCATATGAATCAGAAATATTTTTAGAAAATAACTCTAAATCTTTGATATTTGGCAATTTATTTTTTAGCAATAAATATGCTGTTTCTGTAAAATTACTTTTTTCAGCGAGTTCTTCAATTGGATAGCCTCGATACCAGAGTTTTCCTTCATTACCGTCAATAAAAGTTATTTTGCTTTCACAGCTTGATGTGGCCAGAAATCCAGGATCATGGGATAGAAGTCCTAAATTCTTTTCTAAAGACCTAATATCAACAACATTTGGCCCCAAAATTGACTCCAAAATTGGTAAATCAATTTCCTTGTTTAAATTAATATCTTTTATTATTATCTTCTTATTTGTCATATCTCTAAATTGATTATGTTCTAAATAATCATAAAATTTTTATATTTATGTGTATTTTTAAAGAGAACTAATATTAACATAATTATAAAAATTCGTTAAGTAGCAACTTCATTTTGGTAAGTTTAAAAATTTTATAATGTAATCAACAATTTGATGCGGATTATTAATATCAAGCACATCAATATTTCTGGAAATATTAATTTTTTCATCAGAAGCTATAGCAATTATATTAAAATCATTTTCGTATAGAAAACCTTTCCCTATATTTTTTCTGTATAATTCAATTTTAGGAAAATTTTCTGCCTTAAATCCTTCTACCAAAATAATATCAGTTTCAACATTATTTATTAAGTTAACTAACTCTATAAACGAAGATTCTTCATTATTTTCATTTTCATGAATTAATGCCCATCTTTTTTTTGAAGACACTAAAATATTTGTTGAGCCTGCTTTTCTAATTTCATAACTATCTTTACCAGGGTGGTCAGTATCAAAATCATGATGGGCGTGTTTTATAACAGATACCTTATATCCTGCGTTACTAAGGTTATTTACCAACTGCTTAATTAACGTAGTTTTACCTGTGCCGCTATATGCTGCAAATCCAATTATATTTTTATTTAACATTATTATATTTATCTAATTGCTCTATAGTGTTTATATTATCAAAATAATTATCTTCTTCATTAAAATATATGTATTTGTAATTATTTTCTTTATACCAGATATCAATTTTTCTTTGGCCAGACTTTAAAAATTTATCTAATGAGTTTATTAATCTTGTTGATATAAGCATAAACACTGGTTGCGATCTTAAATTATTATGCGCAACAAAGATATCATAATTGTTATTTGAATCTATTAAAAATTTATCTATTAATTTCCAAGATATGTTTGGACTATCGCAAGGTATTGTCAAGAGATATTTAGACGAAATGCTTTTTAACATACTAAAGATACCTGATAAGGGGCCTTGAAAATTTTTATATTCATCACTTATAACTGGATAATTATAATTTTTATATATTTGAATGTTTCTATTAGCATTAATTAAAATATTATTTGTATAAGGAGAAATTTTATCAATAATATTTTTTACTAAAGTTATACCATTGATACAAACTAAACCTTTATCCTTATTATTCATTCTAGTTGCCTTACCACCAGCTAAAATACCTATTGTTATGTCATTAATTTTCAATATAAAACACCTCTGAAGAATGGTAAAATATTATCTTATAATATATTTTTTATAAAATTTTATGGAGTATTGCTTAATTATGAATGATAACAACAATAAACTTTCAATGGAAATCCAATCTGATGTTTTTAAAATGCTTATCAAGCATCTTCAGAATAAAACAGAAGTGCAAAATATTGATTTAATGAATTTAGCTGATTTTTGTAGAAATTGTTTATCAAAATGGTATGTAGCTGCGGCGAAAGATAAAGGTCTTGAAATATCTTACGACGAAGCAAGAAATATTATTTATGGTATGCCATATGATGAATGGAAGCTAAAATACCAAAAAGAAGCAACAAAAGAACAAATGGATAAATTTAATTCAAAAAAATAAATAAAATAATATGAATTTTAATAATTTAAATGATAAAGATCTGTTGTATTATTCAAGACACATTCTTTTGCCATATATAGGCATCGAAGGCCAACTAAAATTAAACTCATCTGAAGTAACTATATTTGGTTTGGGTGGCTTAGGGAATTTATTATCTACATACATTGCGTCTTCGGGTATAAAGAAAGTCAATTTAGTAGATTTTGATAAGGTTGAAGATACAAACCTCCAAAGACAAATAAATTTTTTATCAGATGATATTGGTTCTTTAAAAATTGATGTAATAGAAAAATTTTTAAAAAAAAGACACCCCGATATTTTAATAAAAAAGTTTTCCGATAAAATAACTTCTTCAGAGCAAGTAGAAAAAATAGTAGTAAACTCTGATATCGTTTTAGATGGCACTGATAATTTTAAAGTTCGAAAAATCATTAATAGAGCATGTTTACTAAAAAATAAAAAACTTATAATTGGTGCTGTAGAGGGTTATTCTGGGCAACTAATGTCAGTAATACCAAATAAAAGCGCATGTTATGAATGTGTCTATGAAAATTTAATTGATAATAACTCGTGTTCTGACACAGGGGTCTTGGCTCCTTTAGTTGGAATGATCAGTTCAATGATGGCCATAGAATGTATTAATATTATTACTAAAAATAAGTCTTCTTACGAAAATAAATTAATTATCGTTAACGGTTTAAACATGTCAGTAGATTCATTAAATACAAAAAGAAATATTTCTTGCAAAACGAATTGTATAAAAATTCAATGAAAAAAGATAATTGGCCAAAGACAAGAGTTAAAAAACCAGAGCCTGAAGATACAAACACTGACGACTGGATAATTTGGGCGGGGTGGTCAGACAGAATTACTTTTGAAGAGATATATGATAAAACAAAAAAAACAGAGTCAGATGTAATTAAAATAATGCGAAAAAATCTAAAAGTTTCATCTTTTAAATTGTGGAGAAAAAGAGTGAATGAAAAAAGTATCAAACACAGAAAAAAATTTTTTGTAGAAAGAAAAAAACTTAAAAAAATGATTTTTTTAGCTAAGTAATGTTTCTTTTGCGTTATTTATTTTTGCTGCCATTTCTTTTGATCCGCCTTTATCAGGATGATGTTTTTGCATTTCTTTTTTATGAGCAAATATAATTTCTTCTTTTGATGAGTTTTCATTAATTCCTAAAATTTCGGCAGCTTCGGCTTTAGACATGCCTTTAGATTTTTTAGTTTTATTATTAGTTTTTCTATAACTGGCTGCAAATCTTTGAAGTATTGGTAAATACCTTATTATTAGAAATAGTTTTTTTAATATTGGTATTAATGCTACAACTAAAGCTGAAATCCAGTGAGCTCGCCCAGTTAGTACTAGAAACAGAACAAAACTAGCAAGAATTATAAATATCAATTTAGACTTACTTTTTATTCTTTTTTTTAGATAAATAATTGATATTAAAGCTAATATTATGGGTATTATATAAATCATATAAGTTAATGTTTTTTGTTAAGGTATTTGATATTATTTTCTATATAAACATTACTATATATTACAAAAAAAATAAATTGAGAGGAAAATTATGAAAGTTAAAATAAATGCATGTAATCAAGATTTAGAAATACATATAGAGGAATATGGAAAAGGTAACAAACGAATGCCAATACTATTTGTCCATGGAATTCCAACAAACGCTAGACTTTGGAGACATGTTCAAAAAAATTTAGAAGATAATTTTCACTCGTATGCTATAGATATGGTTGGTTATGGACAATCCTCTATGCCATTAGATAATTTTGAACATACATTCAATAATCAAGCTGAAGCTATCAAGGGTGTTATAGAGGAATTAGGGATAAAGGGTAACGTTGTTTTAGTCGGACATGATCATGGTGGAGGTGTATGTCAAGTATTTGCTTCAAAATATTGCGATTATATAAGCCGTCTAGTTCTATTAAACCCTGTTGCTTATGACTATTGGCCCGTGCTTGAAGTTGAGGCCTTTAATGGTTTGGTTGGCGCTAGTGATGAAGTATTGGCTGGAGCAATGCCTGGTGCAGTTGCCCAATTTGCAGGGTTAATGAGAACTGGTAGTCATGATAAAATTGCTTTTACAGATAAAAATGTAAAAGAAAATTATTTATGCCACTGGGGAAGAGATGGTTTAACAGGTTTCAAATCATTAGTTAAAATATGTTCTCAACCAACTAATGATGAGACTTTAGCAGTTGATCATAAAAAAATAACATGTCCAACCGCAGTTTTTTGGGCTTTACATGATGCATGGATGCCAAAAGAATCTGCTGAAAGATTGAAAAAAGATATTGCAGGTCCAGTTAGACTTCAATTTATTGAAAGAGCAGGGCATTGGTCTCAAGAAGACAGGCCTGATGAAGTGGCTGCAATGATTGAAGACTTTATAACTGAATGGGAAGGAGTTAATATTTAAAATTATTAGGTGCAGATTAATAATTATCTGCGCCAATGGTTTATAAAAGATCTAATACCGAATCTCTTTCCTGGATCAATTCTTGTTCTGTAATTTTTATATAATCATTTAATTTTTCAGACATATTAATGTCTTTTATCATTTTATAACTTTCGTTTGAACAAATTGAAGGAAATGAAAACATTAGGTTATCTGAGATACCAAATGGATTATTATTAGAAATTTGTCCTATACTTAGCCAGTCGTTGTTTCCAAATACCCAGTCTCTCATATGTGTTATAGCAGCATTTGCAGCAGATGCTGCGGATGATAAACCTCTGGCCTCTATAATTTCTGCACCTCTTTTTTGAATTCTTGGTATAAAATCGTTTCTATACCAAGGATCATCAATAATTTCTTTTATATTACTTCCAGAAACTTCGGAGTAGGTTAAGTCTGGAACTTGTGTATTTGAATGATTTCCCCAAACTATAACCTTCTTTACTTCGTTTATACTTGTGTTGTATTTATTTGCTACTTGAGCGATCGAGCGGTCATGATCAAGGCGCATCATAGATGTAAACTGCTTAGGATCTAAATTTGGAGCATTATGCATAGCAATTAATGCATTTGTATTCGCAGGGTTTCCTACAACTAAAATCTTAATATGCTTATTAGCAACGGCATTTAATGCTTTTCCTTGTGGCTTAAAAATTTTACCATTATCATTTAATAGATCTTTCCTTTCCATTCCTTTCATTCTAGGCTTAGCTCCAATTAATAAAGCATAATCGCATTCTTCAAATCCTATATTTAAATCAAAAGTTGTTGTAATTGTATTAATAAGTGAAAAAGCACAATCTTCAAGTTCAAATTTAACGCCTTTCAACGCATCCATAGCTGGTTCTATGTCAATCAATCTTAGGTTTATAGGTTGATCATTGCCGAGCATTTCGCCTGATGCTATTCTAAAAATAGCAGAATAAGCAATGTTCCCTGCAGCTCCTGTAATTGCAACGTTAACTGGTTTTTTCATAATATATTC
>JAYOZO010000017.1:0-1515 GCA_038154165.1 Thiothrix sp. | reverse complement strand
CTGTTTATGTTCTTTTTTCATGTATTCATCAGACTGCATTTCATTGAGCCTGCTTTTTGTTCTCTCAAAATCAGCATTTATTTTTTTTATGTCACATATATTTTCTATGGAAGTTTCTGCTGAAATAATAACTTTAACATTTCTATCGTAAAATTCATCAATCATATTGATAAATCTTCTTGCCTCATCAACTAAATTGTTATCCATCTTAGGAACATCAGATATAAAAACATTCTGATATATTTTTGAGATCTCAATATAGTCATTCTGCGATCTTCCGTCTCCACAAATAACGTTAAATTTAAACCAAACTGTATTTGAAGATAAAAATCTTACATCAATATCTCTATTATTAATTGGTATTGTTGCCCCTTCAAAAACTGGTTTTCTAGTAAACCAATTGAACCAATCTGGTGCTATAGAAGAAAAATATTGCTGCATATTTAAATCCGTGCGTTCATTATTTGGATAATGATATTTTATGACATTACCAAACTTCACCATCCTGTAGTCTTTATTACTTTTAAGGTGAATAACTTCAGTATTTTCCTCAATTAATTTAATAGCATAATTAAATTTTTCCCTTTGTAAGCCATTTGAATAAAGATTTTTTGGCTCTGTATTTGATGTAAATACAATAATTACCTTATTAGTAAATAAGCCTTTTAGTAATTCGCCTAATATCATCGCATCTGCTATATCATTTACGATAAATTCATCAAAACATAATACGCTTATTTCTTTAGAAATATCCTTGGCTATATGATCTACAGGGTTTGCAATATCTTTTTTTAAATTTAACTGATTATGAATATCATTCATGAACCTATGAAAATGTATCCTGCGTTTATTTTTAATTGGAAGTTCTTTATAAAACATATCCATTAGAAATGTTTTTCCAATACCCACACCACCATAAAGATAAATGCCTTTATAATTTTTGTTCGTTCTTTTGCTAAATAATGTTGCACCAATATTTTCTAATATAGAATCACCAGGATTTCTTATACCAAGGACTCGATTATATAATTCTTGAAAAGAATCAATTGTTTTTTGTTGCTCAGGATCTATGAAAAAATCATTTCTCGAACTCAGTGCTTTATATTCATCTCTTAACATAATATGATTGCAGTGTATATTTAAAACAAATTAAAATACAACTCTTACATTAATTTTTCAAGGTATTAAGATGGTTATCACTAGATTTGCGCCAAGTCCAACAGGTAATTTACATATTGGAGGTGCTAGAACCGCATTATTTAACTGGTTATATGCAAAAAATCAAAATGGTAAATTTCTCTTAAGAATTGAAGATACTGATAAAGTTCGCTCAAAACAAAAATATGTTGAAAGTATATTGGAATCTTTAGATTGGCTTGGTATTTCTTATGACGATAGCTTAGTTTATCAAAGTGAAAGAACTGATAAATATAAGTCTATAATAAATAATTTACTTGAAAAAGGTAATGCATATTATTGTAATTGTTCTAAAAATGAACTAGATCAGCTTAGAGC
>JAYOZO010000016.1:19224-19862 GCA_038154165.1 Thiothrix sp. | reverse complement strand
GTACAATTGTGGACACAGCATGTTTATAAACCATTTGATTAACTGTATTTTTCAAAATAATTACATATTGATCAAATGAATCAACTTGTCCTTGAAGTTTAATACCATTTACTAAATATATAGCAACAGGAATTTTCTCTTTCCTAAGAGCATTTAAAAAAGGCTCTTGTAGTGCTTGGCTTTTTGTCATTAAAATATCCTCACCGTTATTTTGTTACTTTAATTTGCTAAAAAATTTTTAACTGTTTTATCAATATTATCATAATCTGCGAAAGTATAAACCGTAGTCGCATCAAGATGTCTTAACCAAGTTATTTGTCTTTTTGCTAACTGACGAGTTGCTGCTAAAGCGTTTTGCTTCATAGTATCTTTGTCGATATTACCTTTCAAGTATTCATTTGCTTGTTTATACCCTATTGTACTCATTGCCGGCAAATTAATATTTTTATATTTTTTTCTAAGATTTAAGACTTCTTCCAAAAAGCCTTTTTTAATCATATTATCAAAACGATTTTCTATATTGTTATGAATTAACGATCTATCGTTAGGAATAATAGATATATTTAAATTGTTAAAATACTGAATATTTTTTGAACTTGGTTTTAACAAATCACTAGGTTTTTTTTTATTTGAAAAAT
>JAYOZO010000016.1:16430-19214 GCA_038154165.1 Thiothrix sp. | reverse complement strand
TATCATTTATTTTCTTTTTAATTTCCTCTGATACATTATTCAAATTTGATAAGCCTCCGGAAAAAAAGGTCTTAAAATACATCATTGATCCTCCGACCAGTAAAGGAGTTTTTTTGTTTAAATGAACTTCTTTAATTTGTTGTAATAAATCTTTATAAAATATTGCAGCTGAATATCTTTCAGTAGGTTCTAATATATTAACTAATCTATGCGGATATTTTTTTAGTATTTTTTTTTCAGGTTTTGCTGAACCAATATTAAATTCTTTATAGAGCATAACCGAATCGATACTAATGATTTCTAAATTATTATTTTCTAATAAATTTAAAGCTAAATCTGTCTTTCCAGAAGCTGTTGGACCCATTAATGATATCACTTTATTTTCTTTTTTTTGCAACATTGTTTCTAATATAGTTTAATTTTATATTCTCAGAATTATATAAAAATTTTTTTTTATTTAGTAACTCAATGTATTTAAATATATTATGAAGGTTTTGCATAATATTATTTTTTTTTATTTCTTTGATATTAAAATCATTAAAATTATAATTTTTTAGTATTGTAGTTGAATTTTTAATTAATAGAATTTCTCGAAAAGATAATTTTTTTAATGACGTGAAAAAAGACTTTTCTGAGGATAAATATTTTTTACTTTCACTGGTTATAATTTCATTATAATTTTTGTAGTAAGTCCAATATAATTCATTCATTCTTGCATCTATAGCTACAAAGATTGGTATATTTTTATTGCCAATATTGCTTGATAAAGCCAATATCTGAAATGAATTAAGTAATATAATAGGTATGTTTAAATAAAAAGATATAGCCTTTGTATATGATAATCCAACTCTTAAACTTGTAAAGTTACCTGGACCATTATTAAAACATATATATTTGAAATTATTTTTTTCTAAATTTATTTTTTTTAAAAGCTCTTCTATACTATCTATTATATTTTTTGAAATAAAATTGCTCTCTATAATTTCTTTGTAGTAAATTTTATCATCATTTTTTATTGCCAATAACGTTTTATCAAGTGCAGTATCAATAAAAAGAATCATTACTTTTCAATAAGAATCACAACATGTGACTCTATTCCCTCCATTCGACCTATATAACCTAAGTTGTCATTACTTTTTGATTTTACATTTACCTGTTCTTCATTAATTTTTAAAAATTTTGATATTGATTTTTCAATTTCCTGAGCATACTTTGATATCCTTGGGGTTTCAGTAATGACTGTTGCATCAATATTTATAATTTTATAGCCTTCTGCATTTAGTATTTTTATTACCTCACTCAACAAATGCAAGCTACATATATCCTTAAATCTCTTTGAAGAGTCAAAAAACATACCTAAATCACCTTTTCCCAAAGCGCCTAATAAAGCATCGCATAGTGCATGAATTAATATATCGCCATCTGAATGTGCAACAATAGCTCTTTTTGATGGAATTTTTATTCCACCTAGAATAATAAATTCACCATCTTGAAATTTATGCGAATCAAACCCGTGTCCAATTTTAATCATCAAAATTTCCTTTTTCTTCTTGAAAAGTAAAAATTCCAGCAATTGATTTTGCATGAATCAAATCAATATCAGTAGTTATTTTAATATTATATGGTTTTCCTACTTGCACTTCACACTCCAAGCCCAATATTTCTAAGGCCTGACTTTCATCAGTTACATTAATATTATTATCAATGCAATATTTTAATGAATCAAATAATACATCAAACATAAACATTTGAGGAGTCTGAGCAAGCCAAATTTCACTTCGAGATTTTGTCTTTATAATCTTATTTTTTTCATTAACTTTTTTTATTGTTTCAGACACAGGTATCGCCATAATAGAATTTTTTTTTAGTTTGATTGTGTTATGAATAAATTTTGTTATTTCCTTAAATCCTAAAATCGGTCTTGCTGCGTCATGAACTATAACCCAAACATTATTTGTATCTTTATTATTTAATTTTTTAAAATAATTTAAACCATTAAAAACTGTATCTTGTCTAGAATTTCCACCTTCATAAAATTCAATTTTTTTATTCATTTTTATAGTCTTCTTATTAATTAAAATATTATCAATTGAATTCTGGTATTCAGATTTTTTAAAGTCATTCACATTATAACCAATAAATACTTGATCAATTAAATCTACATTTACAATATTATTTATTGTTGTCTCAAGTACATTTAAGCGTTTACTTAAATTTTGGAATAACTTATTTCCTTTTTTAAATCTAGAGCTATTTCCTGCTGCAGGAATTACGCACACAATTTTTATATCATTATCTATTTTTTCATTCATAAATAAATTATTTTAGAATTTGATAAAAAGTTTCGTTTTCTTTAATTAAACCTAGCTCTTGTCTTGCCTTTTCTTCAATAACCTCTGCTCCAGTTTTTAAGCTTCGTATCTCAGCCTGCAGAACCTTGATTTTTTCTTTAAACTTAATATTTTCATTTTGAATACTTATTACTTGTTTTTTTAATTCTTGATATTTAAAGAAACTTGTGTCGCCAAATGAAAATTTATATAAAAGCACTATAAAAAAAAAGGATAATATAAGGATAATTTTATTCATCTGTTAAAATTTTATCAAAAATAGAACTTCCAGGATAACTGGATCTGTTACCTAACTCCTCTTCTATTCTAATAAGTTGGTTATATTTTGCTACTCTATCTGACCTAGAAAGCGACCCTGTTTTTATTTGCCCAGATGAATATGCTACAGATAAATCGGCAATAAATGTATCTTCTGTCTCACCAGATCTATGAG
>JAYOZO010000016.1:12380-16420 GCA_038154165.1 Thiothrix sp. | reverse complement strand
CTATTGAATTATAGGTATTTTTTCGTGCCATATTTATTGCATTTATAGTTTCTGTAAGAGTGCCTATTTGATTTAATTTTATTAAAATTGCATTTGCAATTCTTTTATCAATTCCTTGTTGAAATATTTTAGGATTCGTAACAAATAAATCATCTCCAACTAGTTGTACTTTTTTTCCTAGCTCTTTAGTTAGTAGCAACCAGCCATCCCAATCATTCTCATCTAAAGCATCTTCTATAGAAATAATTGGATAAGCTTGAGTCCAAGATTTTATTAATTCTATAAATTCTTCAGTAGAGTATTTTTTATTTTCAGATAACAGTTGATATTTACCATTATTATAAAATTCACTACTAGCAACATCTAATGCTAAAACTATATCTTCGCCTGGCTTATAACCAGCATTTTCAATTGCTTGCATAATCACATCTAAAGCCTCTTTATTTGATGATAAATTTGGAGCATAGCCACCCTCATCACCAACAGTTGTGATGTATTTTTTACTTTCTAATAATTTTCCAAGAGCTTGAAAAACCTCAACCCCATATCTTACAGCTTCCTTTATAGAATTAGCGCCTACCGGCATTATCATAAATTCTTGAATATCAACACTGTTATTTGCGTGAGATCCGCCATTTATTATGTTCATCATTGGAACAGGCATTAAATATTTGTCCTTATAATTTATATGTTCAAACAAAGAAACATCATTATGATTTGCAGCTGATTTAGAATTAGATAAAGAAACAGCTAAAATTGTATTTGCTCCAAAATTTGATTTATTATCTGTTCCATCAAGATCTAATAATATTTTATCAACTAATTCTTGATCATTTGAATCAACCCCTACTAATGCTTCCTGAATAGTAGTTTCAATTAATTTGACATTATTTAGGACACCTTTCCCATTATATCTTTTTGATTTAAAGTCCCTTAGTTCTAGTGCTTCTCTAGAACCTGTTGATGCTCCTGAAGGAACTGCAGCTCTACCTATAGCTCCTGAATCAAGTGTTATTTCTGCTTCAAGAGTAGGATTTCCTCTTGAATCAATTATTTCTCTTGCTTTTATTTTTTTTATATTTGATTTCATTTTTATTCTTTTGTAATTTGATCAATTTTTTTTAATTTAACTAATAAATTTTCAATTGCATTTAAAGGAAAGGAATTCATTCCATCACTTAAAGCCTTTTTTGGGTCAGGATGAGTTTCCATAAAAATTCCTGAAATACCAACAGAAATTGCTGCTTTTGCTAATGGCTCTATAAATTCACTTTGTCCACTTGAACTATTTTTATTAAATCCTGGTAACTGAGTTGAGTGAGTTGCGTCAAAGATAACTGGGCAACCGGTATCTCTCATTATGATTAATGATCTCATGTCAGATATTAAATTGTTGTATCCAAAACTAAAACCTCTTTCACATACAAGTATATCTTTATTGCCAGTAGATTTAGCTTTTTCTACAACACTTCTCATCTCCCAGGGTGATAAGAACTGACCTTTTTTTATATTCACTGGCATATTATACGAAGCAACTTTTTTTATAAAGTTTGTTTGTCTGCACAAAAAAGCCGGTGTTTGCAATATATCAACTATTTCCGAAATTTCATCTAGGGGAGAATCTTCGTGAACATCTGTTAATATAAGCACACCTAGTTCTTTTTTTATTTTATTTAAAATTTCTAAGCCTTTTGTATAACCAACGCCTCTAAATGAATTATGAGATGTCCTATTTGCCTTATCTAGAGAAGACTTATATATAAAAGGTATTTTAAGTTTATCAGTAATTTCTTTTAACTGTTCTGCAGTTTTTAAATTTAGTTCTTCATTCTCAATAACACAAGGGCCAGATATAAGAAAAAAAGTATTATTTCTATTTAGATTAAAATCAAAATTATTTTTCATTTAATATCTCTATCCTTAGCTGCACTAATAAATGCATTAAATAATGGGTGACCATCAATTGGTTTAGATGTAAATTCTGGATGAAACTGACAACCTAAAAACCAAGGATGATCTTTTAATTCTATAACTTCAACCAAAGTTCCATCAACTGATCTTCCCGATAAAACTAAACCATTTTCTTCTAATATATTTTTGTATTCATTATTAAATTCATAACGATGACGATGTCTCTCAAATATTGAATCTAATCTATAAGCGTTATATACATTAGATTCTTTTTTAAGTTTACATTCTTGTTCTCCTAATCTCATAGTCCCACCTATGTTAGAATTTTTATCTCGATATTCAATAGATCCTTTTTGATCTAACCATTCTTCAATTAATGCTATTACAGGATAATTTGTCTTTAAATTAAATTCTGTACTATTTGCATCTTTTAAATTACAAACATTTCTTGCAAATTCTATAACTGCCGCTTGCATACCAAGGCATATACCTAAAAAAGGAATCTTTTTCTCACGAGCATAATTTACTGCATTAATTTTTCCTTCAATTCCTCTTACCCCAAATCCTCCAGGAACAATTATACCATTTGTATCTTTTAATTGAGAAAAATCATTTCCTTCTAATGATTCAGAATCTACATAAATTATATCTATATTTACAGCACAGTTTACCCCAGCATGTTTTATAGCTTCGTTTAATGATTTATACGATTCTGAATAATTACCATATTTAGCAATAATTGAAATTTTTATATTATTTTTTGCATTGCTTCTTTTTTGCTTATAATTTTCCCAGTCTTTTAATGACTTTGGTTTGCAAGATAAATTTAATTTTTCTACAATAATATCATCTAATCCTTGCTCATTTAATACTAATGGCACCTCATAAATATCGTCGACGTCAATGGAATTGATAACTGCTTTTGCTTCAACATTTGTAAATAGTGCAATTTTCTCTTTATCTTGATCACTAATTTTTTTTTCAGACCTACAAATTAAAATATCGGGCTGTATACCTATTGATCTTAATTCTTTAACTGAATGCTGAGTTGGCTTTGTTTTAATTTCATTTGCTGCTTTGATATATGGCACTAAAGTTAAATGTATATATGTAACAATTTTTTTACCTAGTTCAACACCCATTTGTCTTATTGACTCAATAAAAGGTAAAGATTCAATGTCTCCAACTGTTCCACCTATTTCAACTATACAAATATCTTTTTGAAATGAGCCTTTTTTAATATTTAAAATAATTTCATCAGTAATATGTGGGATTACTTGAACAGTGCTTCCTAAATATTCTCCTTTTCTTTCTCTTTTTAAAACAGAATCATATATCTGGCCAGTAGTATAATTACTAGACTTGTTTGTTTTATAGCTAATAAAACGCTCGTAGTGACCTAAATCCAAATCCGTTTCTGCGCCGTCATAAGTCACAAAGACTTCGCCATGCTGAGACGGACTCATTGTGCCAGGATCGACATTTATATAAGGATCAAGTTTAATAACTGAGACACTTAAGTTTCTAGATTCTAAAATTGATCCAAGAGATGCAGCAACTATCCCCTTCCCAAGAGATGAAACAACGCCACCTGTAATAAATATATATTTAGTCACACTTTAAAAAAGTTATATTAAGACGGGAATATAGTTTAACAAATATAATTATATTCTACAATTTTATCGAGAAATTAATAATTCCAAAAAACACTCATTTGTAATACCATAAACATTTTAACGAAAAGGAATATTAAATGTTTTGCATAAATGTAGGTAAATTTGAAAGGTTGATTAGAATACTAGCTGGTTTTTTAATACTCTATTTTGGAGTTTTATCTCAAGTTGAGCCGAAGTTTTGGGGATATATAGGATTTATACCAATAATTACTGGGATTTTAGGTTGGTGCCCTGTTTATTTGCCTTTTAAAATAAATACAAGTAAATAAAAAAAGTATTAATCCCAAACAATTTCAAGATTATGGTTAATATATACCAATAATGTTCTTTCACGGTTCCAAGGTGAAATTTTTCTCTCTCTCATATATTCTTTTAAACTTTTTTTTGGGCCAAATATTATGTTTTGTCCGCTTTTCCTAAATTTAACTTCAACATCATTATTTATGCTTCGTC
>JAYOZO010000016.1:11954-12370 GCA_038154165.1 Thiothrix sp. | reverse complement strand
TTTGGAATAATTAGATTTTCATTAAACTTCCATTTATAAATTTCTGATGGATCATGCTTTTTTAAAGGTTTCATAATTTCAAGATAATCGTCGTATCTCCTAACCTCAAAATCCTTACAATAAAAAAAAGGATTTTTATCATCTCCTGCATTTAATATATTTAAACAAATAGATCTGATTTGTTCTACAGATGGCATTCTATAACCATTCTTTTTTATCCAATATCTTAAAATATTGATTAATCTATAATCTTGAAGATCTTTTATATTTTTGCTTATCTTATTTGAATCTTGAAATCCATATTTTTGCATATCTATTTCAGCTAAGTCTGCAGTCAATCTTTTTTCGTTTGCTAAATTAAATGAAGTTCTTGTAATCGTTGATGAACAGCTTGGCCACTTCTCTTTTATTCCTGG